>JBEBGN010000254.1:0-3037 GCA_040081395.1 Longimicrobiales bacterium | reverse complement strand
GCCCTGCCCTGATCGACGGGTGCCGTGAAGAGGAACTCGAGCGAGATCGCCGGCGCGCCGTTGATCAACAGGACCACGAGGATGATCAGCACGGGCACGACCAGCACCACGGTCATGAACCCGAACAGGAGGCCCACGAGCTGCTGCACCCGCCGATTACGCTCGTTGAGCGGCGTCGCCTCGAACATTACTTGGCCTTCCGCACGCCGCGCACGAACAGATCGGCGGACAGGTTGATCACGAAAGTGATCAAGAAGAGGAGGATCCCGAGCGTGAAGAGCGCGCGATAGTGATCGGACCCGACCGGACTCTCCCCCAGCTCCGCGGCGATGGTGGCCGTGATCGCACTCACCGAGTCGAACACGCTGGTGGGGATGTTGATGGCGTGCCCGGTGGCCATGAGCACCGCCATGGTCTCGCCGAAGCCGCGCCCAACGCCGAGCAGTACCGCGGCCATGAGGCCGTTCTTACCCGCCGGCAGCACCACCTTCCAGATCACCTGCCACTTGGTGGCGCCCATCGCCTCGGCGGCCTCGCGGTAGGCGTTCGGCACCGCCTTGAGCGCGTCCTCGGCGATCGTCGTCATGATGGGCGCGGCCATGAGTCCGAGAATGATCCCCGAGTTCAGCACGCCGAGCCCGACGGGCACATCGAAGAGACGGATGATGAGCGGGTTCATGATCGAGAGGCCGATGAACCCCCATACCACCGACGGCACCGCGGCGAGCAGCTCGATGAGGATCTTGAGCGTCTCGCGCGTGCGCCCCTGCGCGAACTCGCCGATGAAGATCGCCGCGCCGAGCGAGAAGGGCACCGACACCAACATGGCGAGACCCGTGACGCTGGCGGTGCCGGCAATGAGCGCGAGCATGCCATAGGTGGGTTCGCGCGAGGTCGGCCGCCACGCGATCGAGCCGAACACCTCGCCGAACTCGAAGGGCCCCATCAGGAAGCCCAGGCCCTCGCGGAAGATGAAGAAGAAGATGCCGAGGATGAGCACGATCGCGGATATACCACCCGCGAACACGAGCACCTGGACGATCTTGTCCACGTACCACGCGCGGCCCCGATGATCGAGGTCGTGCGTCGCCCCGCCCGGAGGGCTCACGTCAGCGCGCCTCCGGGCCCGCCAAGGTGGTGATCAGATCCCGCACCCGGACCGCGAGATCCTGATAGAGCTTCTCCAGCGTCTCGGGGTCGGTGCCCGCCGATACACCCATGTTCCACTCGAGCAGCGTGGTGCGGTACGGCAGCTCGCCCAGGTGCTCGCGCGCACCCGGAGCGAACGACACGATCACGTGGAAGTGCTGGGGCACGCTCGATACCGGCTGGAGCTTCTTCGGGGAGGCGTCCCTCAGATCCACCCCGCGCGCGTCCATGAACTCGATGAGCATCGGATCGATATCGGCACCGGGGTTCCACCCCCCGCTCCGGTAGGTCGCGCTCTCCGGGAACGCTTTGCGCGCGTAGGCTTCGGCGATCTGGCTGCTGCGGTTGTTGTACTCGTCCACGAAGAGGATGCGGAAGACGCGGCGGTCGCGCGTCTCGCCCGTGGTAGCGAAGATCGTCTGCTCGGCGACGTTGTCCGCCTGCTCCGCGACGCGCTTGATGAGGTTGACGATGCGCTGGAGCGCGAAGAGATCCCGGAGCGAGCGCTCGCCTTTTTCACCTGTGGCAATCAGCTCCTTGATGACCGTGTCGAGCGCGAAGTCGGTCTGGTCGGCGAGCCCCAGGGAGGTCTTCGCCAGGGCGACGTCGGAGTGGTGGAACGCGCGCAGCGACTGCGAGAGTGTGTGCCGCGCCTGATGCCCCATCATCTCGATGTCGCGCCGGATCGTGCCCGGAGGGGGCGCGGACAGCCGCACGATCTCGCGACCCATCATGCTGGCGTAGTCACCCACGCGTTCGAGCGCGACCGAGAGACGGAGCACCGCCGACACGAAGCGTAGATGACCTGCGCTCGGCGCGTGCCGCACGATGAAGGAGTGGCAGAGGTAGTCGAGTTCCTTGATGCGCCGGTTGACCTGCCGGTCCCCCAGCACCGCCTGGTTGGCGAGGTCGACCGTGTTGGTCAGGAACGCCTCGACGGCGTGCTGAACCTGGAGCTCCACCAGGTCGGAGACCTTGCGCACTTTGCGCTTGATCTCGCCGAGGTCGGCCTCCATCCGTTCTTCGTAGTGCGTGCTCATTCTCGTCCCTTGCTCACGGTCACTGCATACTGCGGCCGCAGTCCACCGGCCGCGCCGTCGGATAGCCGACGTCGACGAGAACGCACTGGCCCTCGTCGGACATGATCCAGTCCAGATACTCGGCCAGGTCCCCCTGGGCTTCCCCCGCCGTGTACATATAGAGAGGACGTGCGATGGGATACGTGTGGTCCGTCGCGGTCGCGATCGACGGGGTCACACACTCGCCGCCGGCTTGCGTGGCGATGCAGGGCATCTTCACGCCCTCCGTCGCGTAGGCGAGCCCGCTGTAGCCGATCGCGCAGGGGGTGTTCTCCACCAGATCCACCACCTCGGAGGAGCCATTCATGCTGAGCGCCCCCAGCTTGTACTCCCGCCGCGCGAGCGCCGCGTCCCGGAAGTAGGCGTACGTGCCCGAACTGTTCTGCCGGCTCACGCGGATGATCTCGTCGCTGGGGCATCCTGGAACCGTCACACCCAGGTCGCTCCACCGCTCCGCCCGCCCCCCCTCCGCGTACACCTCGGCGACCTGCTCGAGTGTCATCGAGATGATCGGATTGTTGCGGTGCAGGAAGACCGCCAGCGCATCGTAGCCGACGATGTGCTCCACCGGATCGTTGCCGTTGGCGCGCGCGGCCTCGATCTCCGAGTCCGTCATCGGCCGGCTCGAGTTCGCGATGTCCACCGTCCCGTCGATCATCGCCGCGATCCCCACCCCCGACCCCCCACCAACCCTGATTAACCACGCGTCATATCCAGCCGCCGTTTTCCCTTCGGCCGCTTGGCACACGTAGCGCACCTCGCCCGCCGCCGCATCCACGATGACACCGGCCGCGTTGTTGATCTTCACC
>JBEBGN010000099.1:0-11625 GCA_040081395.1 Longimicrobiales bacterium | reverse complement strand
GCGGATCAGGATCACGTTGAAGAAGACGTTCAGCGCCGTCATGGTGACGCCGAGACGCAGCGGCGTGCGCGCATCCCCCGCCGACCTGAGCGCGCCACCAAGCATGAAGAACATCAGCATGCCGATGGAGAAGACGAACATGATCCGCAGGTACGGCAGCGCCTCCGCCTGCACCTCCGGCGTCGCGTTCACGAGATCGAGCAACATCGGTGTGGCGAGGTATCCGAACGGCGCCAGAACGAAGAGCGTAATCATGATGGCCGTCAGGAACGCCTGATAGACGGTCCCGTTGACCTTCTCGTGCTCGTCGGCCCCGGTGAAGCGAGCCACCAGCACTGCCATGCCCGTGAACATCGAGCTGATGAACACGATCACGACCAGGAAGATCTGCCACGCGACGCCGATCGCCGCGTTTCCCGTGTAGCCGACGTAGTGGCCGACCATGACGTGGTCCACGATACCCTGCATGCCGCCGATGATGTTCTGGAGCATGGTCGGCCAAGCCAGCTTCCAGACCGCATCTTTGATCGGCCCCTCGACGATCGAGCGGTCGAACGATTTCCCGCGCTTGATGGGTGCGCTCACGCGAGCAGAATCCAGGCGGTGGTCGAGAGCCACACGACTGCGATCGCACCGAGCAGGACGAACTCGACCCTACTGGGCTCCTGTCGGCCGCGCTCACCGTGGAACCACGCGACGACGCCAGCAGCCACGAATCCGGACGCCGCGAGCGGAAGGCTGAGGTCCCACCAAACCGAGCCGAGCGTACCCATCTGCACCAGCATGGACACGAAGGCCAGGAGGCCGGCCGCAGCGCCGCCTGCGCCCAGCACGAACTGCGGAACGCGCCGTTTGACGAGTTCTTGCAAGTCGAGTGCACCTTCGCCCGCGGCGCCCGGCTGGCCGCTCAGCGCAGCGAATGCGCGCTCGGCGCTCGGACGGTGGTTCGGCTCCCGGTTGAGGCAGCGTTTCAGCAGGTCGGCCACCGAACCATCGACCTCCGGGCGGAGTTGTTTGAGGTCGCGCGCCTCTCCGTTCAGGTGCGCCGCAATCTGATCCGCGTTGGAGCGCACCTTGTAGGGGCCTTCTCCCGTCAGCAATTCGTAGCCGAGGATACCGAAGGCGTACATGTCCGCCAGCTCGGTCAGGTCGCGGTCCATGAGCTGCTCGGGGCTCATGTAGCGCGGGTCGCCGATCATCTGGCCGGTCTTCGTCAACTTCGTGACCTCCTCGCCGCTGGAAGCGAGGATGGCTGCGATGCCGAAGTCGGTGAGCAGGGCCTGCTGGGCGTCGTCGTCCCAGAGCACGTTGGCGGGACGCACGTCGCGATGAACGATGCCCTGGGCGTGCGCAGCAGCCAGCGCAGAGGCCACGCCTGACAGCACTTTACGCGCGAGGTCGACCGATAGGCGTCCGTCGGCAGCGAGGCGCTCCTCGAGCGTGCGTCCCTTCACGAAGCGCATGACTAGGAACGGAGTCCCGTCCGCGAGGCGGCCGAAGCGGAAGACCTGCACCACGTTCGGGTGCATGAGGGTAGCCGCCGCTTTGGCCTCGCGTTCGAAGCGCTTCCGCGCGGTCTCTTCACTCGCGCGGCCCGGGAGCAGGACCTTCACGGCCACCAAACGGCCGAGAGCCTTTTCCCTGGCCAAATACACGGTGGCCATCGAGCCGCGCCCCAGTCTTTGCTTGACCTCGAAGTCGGCACCGAGGGCGGCCCGCAGGGCCTCCATCGAAGCTGGATCTTCTTCGCGCGGGGGCGCAGTCGGTGACGCCGCAGATTCCATCGTGGGGCCACGTTAGGGGAGGGGGAGGGAGGCCACAAGCGGGACGCGCCTTAGGTGATGTATTGACACTGTTGGCGGCGTGCCGGGCCGCGGGCAAGCGAGGACGAGGGCGGCCGGCGGACCAGGCGCGCCACGACGCACTTGCGTGAGACGGGCCGGCTGTACTACTGTATCGGTTAACCCATACAGCAGCACAGGCGAATGCACCTCTTCGATGGCATCGACCCCAGAAGCCCGACCCCGCTCTACGAACAGATCGCGTCGCGAGTCCGGGTTGCGGTCGCGGCCGGGGAGCTGACGCCCGGATCGGCGCTCCCTTCGGTCCGCGCCCTGGCACGAGAACTCCGGGTGAACCCTGCCACGGTGGTGCAGGCGTACCGGGACCTCGCACTCGACGGCTTCGTCGAGATCCGTCACGGGCAAGGCACCTTCGTCCAGTACGTCCCCCGCTTCCAGCGGCAGGAGGAGCGTACGGCCCAGGCGGAGAAGCTGGTGCGGAAGCTGATCCAGGACGCGGCCCGGTTGGGAATCTCGGCGGAAGAGATCGCCCAAGTGTTCGCCGCCGAGACCGGAGTCGAAATCCGTGAATAGCGCGATCGAGCTTTCGGGCGTGTCGTGGCGGGCCGGCAAGTCGTTCGAGCTCACCGACGTGTCGCTACGGGTGCCGGTCGGGTCGATCTACGGGTTCCTCGGGCCCAATGGGTCGGGGAAGACGACCACCATCCGAACTTTCCTCGGGATGCTGAAGCCGGACCGCGGCGACATCCGCGTACTCGGCAAAGAGGTCCCGCGCGCCATGAGGGAAATCCTCGCATGCGTGGGATACGTGCCCGAGCGGCCGCACGTCTACCCCGCGCTCACGGTCGCCGAGCAGGTGCGCTACCACTCGGCGTTCTTCCCTACGTGGGACCGGGGCTGGGCCGACGAGCTTACGAATCGCCTCCAGCTCGATCCGGACCGAAAGATCGCGCGTATGTCGAAGGGAGAGGCGGGCAAGCTGCTCCTTTTGCTCGCTCTCGGACAACGTCCGTCTTTGCTCGTCCTCGATGAGCCCACCGATGGCCTCGATCCCGTCGTGCGTCGCGACGTGCTCGCAACGGTGCTCGACTACGTGGGTGAAACCCAGGCGACAGTACTCATCTCGAGCCACCTGGTACACGAGCTCGAGCGCATCTGCGATTGGGTGGGTGTGATGGATCGGGGGAGGGTCGTGACCGAGATGCCTATGCAGCATTTCAAGAACGGGATCAAACGGCTGCGCGTTGTCGGCGCACCGGTATCGGTGCCCGACGCACCGTTCGTGGTCCTTAGTCGCCAGAGCGACAACGGCGCGGGCTCCACCGAGACGTGGATCGTACGGGGCTGGGAGCCGCCCATGAGCTACTTCATCGAAGGCGTCGGCGGGACCGTACGCGATGTCTTCGACCTGGATCTGGAGGAGAGCTTCGTCGAGCTCCTCCGCTCCTCTAGACCTACCACCATCCGGAGTCGATGATGTACCAACCCATGCTGTTCGTGCATTGGAAGCAGGCTCGAATGCTGCTCGTGCCGTTCGTGCTCGCGGCGTTCGCGTTGCCCCTCCTGGTGGTGCAGGGCTTCGGGGCGGGCGACAGCGACGTCTCACAGGAGGCGTATCGCATCCTCGCCAATTACCAGGTCTGGCTTCCTTACTTCCCCATGCTGGCCGCCAGCGTAGGCGCAGTGCTCGCGCTCACCGCCTGGAACTGGGACCATCATCTCGGTCACATATACGCGCTCAGCCTTCCGGTCGCGCGCTGGGAGTACGTGATGCTCAAGATGGGTGCGGGCGTGGCCCTCGCGCTGGTGCCCACCGCAGCCATGTGGATCGGGGCCCAGCTCGCTTCGGGCTCGATCGTGATGCCGGAGGGATTGCGTGCGTACCCGAACCAACTCGCTGCGCGATTCTTCCTGGCGACACTCATGTCGTACGCGCTCTTCTTCGCGATGGGTGCGGGCACGATCAAGACCACCGTGTGGATCGTGAGCGCAGTTCTCTTCTTCTTCGTTGGCGGGGGTCTCATCGACATTCTGCTCGGCGCGTTCGACCCCACCATGAGCGACGTGAACGTGGTGGCCTCGACGGTGTCCTGGCTCGCGCGTGCAGGTGGACCCTTCGCGGTCTTCACGGGCAACTGGACGCTGATCGATGTCTAGCTCCGTCAGGAGGCCCCTGGTGGGGAGTGCGCTGTGGAGCGCGGTGCTCGTGACGTGCGTGGCGGGCCGCCTCGACGCCCAGGTCGGTCCGGCGACGCGCCCGATGGAAGAGGAGGCGATCCAACAGCTGCTCGCGCTCGAAGCCGAACTCGACCTGGCACGCGCGGGCTCCGTGGCGGCTACGTACGCGGCCGTGCTCGAGCGCGTAGAGGCCAACCGGAAGCCGACTGTCCTCCGGCAGGTTGGCCCGTTCGAGGTGCTCGCGCTGGTGGAGCAAGGCGACTTGGCCGAGGAGATGTTCACCGACGTTTGGCGCAACGACTTCAGCTCTGTCACCGGCAGCCCGGCGCTCGAGTCCAGCACGTTCGCTTTCGAGTGGTGGCGGACGGCTCCGTCGGAGGTCGGCTGGACGCTCACACCCGCGGTCGACGGGCCCACCATGCGCCGGGTCGAGGTGTCCAGGCTGTACGTACCTGGTCGCGACCGGCTGCGCTCGTCGGTCACCACGGCGGTGTGGTCTGCGCTGAGAGGCGACTTCCCCGACGGTTCATCGATGCGCGATTGGCTCGGTTACGCCGACTACCTACCGGGCGCGGGGGCGTACCGCGTGCTCGCTGTGACTCCCTCCGCCGCGAACCGCGCCTGCCTCGCGGGAGATACACCAGCCTGTGCTGCCGCGTTGGGCGTTGCCGACGTGGCCGCTCAGCCCGAGTGGTTCACCCGGGAGGAGAAGCAGAGGATGCTCGGAGTCGCCGTGCAGCCGTGGATGGGTCGCGCCGACCGCGACGAACCCGACGTACGAGCGTGCTTGGAGGAGAACGTCGAGTCGGCGTGCGATCGCGTGGTAGGCAGACTCGGATGGGTCGAAATGTCGACCGCACCCAGCTCGGTGAAGACGCACCTCCTCTGGTACGCCATCCGCGTGGGAGGCGACGGCGCCTGGGCACGCGCGGTCGAGCGGGCCGATGCGAACCCCGCCGAAGTGCTCGTCGCCGTGTCCGGCCAGCCACTCGACCAGCTCCTGAGGGGCTGGCAGGTCGACCTGGTACGACAGCGCCCGGACGTTCACGCCGGCCTCGCGGGCGGAGGCCTGACGGTCCTGTTCTGGTCCCTGGTCCTCGCGGGCTTCGCGATGAGGAGCACGAGATGGAGATCCGCATGAAGGGCTGGCTGGCAGCCGTCCTCGGCGCCATGGCGGTGGTGGCGGTGCAGCTGCTTCCCCCCGCAGCGCTCGTGGTGGAGCGCGCCGAGCTACCGGAGCGGGTTCGACTCGAACAAGCGCTCTCGGATGTACGGGGCGCGCACGGGGTCATCCAGATGACCCGGTGGGCCGATTCCCTGTCGGCGCTCGTGGTGGCAGCCGACCCCGGCACCATCGTGTTCGGCGCCCCGGAGCTGCCGCGGGTAACTCCCGAAGGCATCGCCCAGTGGCAAGGCGGGTACGCGTCGACGCTTGCCGGCCTTACCCCGCGCGACCAAGACGTGCGCCTCGGCGTGTTCTGGCAGAAGTCGACCGAGGGTGCCGTACCGGGCGTGACGCTGGGCCCCGTGAGCGGGGGCATGGTGTTCGCCGGGGTCCGGGAAGGCATTCCCTACTGTTTCCTGACCTGGACATACTTCGGCACTGTGTTCCAAGACGCCAACCTCCGCGAGGTCTCCGACCGGGACCTCGGAGGATGCAGGCTATTCGCGTCCTACGGCGTCCCGGGGTCAGGCATCGCCGCTTGGCTCGATGCGGGCGCCTGGGGGTTCGGCGCGGAGACCGAGCTCGTCGACGGACTCTACTCTGTGCAGTTCGACTCCCCGCGCACGACGATGACGCAGGAGCCCTCTCTGTACGGAGCCAGGCGCCATGCCTTGGCTGACCAGAACGTGTTCGTCCAGTCGTGCCTGGCGGGAACTGCATCGAGCTGCCTACGCGCCGTCACCGATCCGGCGCTCATCGCTCCGGTATTCGAGGAAAGGGCGTTCGTGGCTGCGAACTCACCGCTCTCCGCCTACTTCGAGCCGATCGGCCCCGTCCAACCACCGTTCGCTGATCTCGACGACAACCTGCTGGCCGAAGTCGAGGCGCAGTTCGGTGCCGATTCATTCGAGCGATTCTGGAAGTCGAACGAGACGGTCGAGGTCGCGTTCGCCTCGGCGTTCGGCATGGACATGGCTGCGTGGTTGCTCGACATGGTCGAGGAAGAGGCTGGGCTCTACCGCGCAGGCCCGGGCGTGCAGTTCGGTGATGCGGCCCTGAGCGTCCTAGCCCTGATGGCGCTGGCGGCGTTTGCGTCGGTGGTCGCGATGCGGAGACGGGTCGGGTAGGCCGTGTCCCTCGTTCGTGTGTCCCTGCGGAGCCTCGGGCGATCGCCCGCGTTCACCCTGACGGCCGTTGGTTCGGTCGGCCTCGGCGTCGGCCTCGCCTGCTCCGTGTATGCGGTGGCGAATGCGGCGCTCTTCACGCCCTCGCCCTACGCTGAAGTCGATCAGTTGGTCGAGATCTGGCCGACCGCTCGACCCGGCAGTGATCAGCCGATCGACTACCTGACCGCAGCGAGCATGCTCGACTGGGCGGGAGCAGAGATGCGCACCCTCGAGGGTGTGGCGGGCCGCGGCATGACGGGACCCCTCATCCTCATCCAGGCCGAAGGCGCGCTGCGCGTGGCATCGGAGCCCATCATCGGCGACTGGTTCGGCACGCTCGGCGTGGGTGCCCTCCGCGGGCGCACGCTCGTGGAGGCTGATGCGGACCCACGGGCAGAGCCAGCCGCGGTGGTGAGTGAGTCCCTCTGGCGAGACCGGCTTTCTGCCAATGAAGAGTATCCAGGCGCAACCCTGTCGCTGTCCGGCACAGCATTCACTGTCGTCGGCATCATGCCGGACGACTTCGATCGGGCCGAGAAGGTGTGGATTCCGGTGGCCACGTTGCCGTCCGACCGTAGGCCAGCGGCCTACGGTGGTGTGGCGCGCTTGCGGGGCCCCGCGACGGTAGCCGACGCCACCCTCGAGATCTCACAACTCGCGGCCGCGCAGGTCGCGCGGGATTCAGCTCGTTTCGGCGGCTTTGGTGCGACAGCGCGCCCGCTCGGGACCTTCGGTAGCAGCGACGACAGCCCCAGCCTGTGGGTTCTCGTCGGTGTCGCGGCTGCGGTCCTCCTCGTGGGACTCAGCAATCTGACGCACCTGTTCCTGGTGCGGGCCCAACAGCGGAGCGCGAGCCTCGCGGTGCGCGCCTCGCTCGGTGCAAACCAGCTGCAACTCGGCGCGGCCATGCTCGTCGAAGGGCTGTTCGTAGCCATGGCCGGCGGGCTGCTGGGCCTCGTCGTGGCGATTGGGGGCAAGGACCTGATCGGCGCTCTGCTGCCGGGGACCACCTCCAGAGCGGATCCCGCGATCGGCGCGGGCGTTATCGGGCTCGCCCTCGGGCTCACCCTGCTTGCCGTCGCCGCGGCCGGACTGGAGCCGCTCCGCCGCTTGGGGGGACTCGACCTCCGCACTCTGCTCCAACGCGGCCCGGGCAGCACCCTCGCCACGCCCGGCGAGCGACGGACGCGCAACCTAATGGTCGTCACGCAGGTGGCGACGTCCGTCGTGCTGCTCGCCACGGCGACTTTACAGCTGACGGCATGGCGGCGCTTTACCCACCTCGACGTCGGCTACGACGCCGAGCGCGTGGTGGTTGCTCGGCCGGACTGGGATCTACTGGGGACGCTCCCGACGGAGCAGTGGGCGCTCGCGCGAGGCTTGGCCCCACGGCTCCAGGCCAGACCGGAGGTCGAAGGCGTCGTCGTATGGCGCCAGGTCGGTATGAACTACCCGCCGCGGCCAGAGTGGGACGCGGTCTTTGACGGCGCACCCCTCGATCTCGAGGCGCTCCAACGACTGTACCTCACCTACGAGGTCGAACCCGGGACGATCGAGGCACTCGGCGTGCCATTGCTGCGGGGCCGAACGATCGCGGTCGACGACGTCCCCGGCTCACCCCCGGTCGCGGTCATCACCCGCTCGGGCGCGGAGGCCTGGTGGCCGGACGAGGACCCCCTAGGGCACCAGGTGAAGCTCGGTGAGAACGGCACTTGGATGACCGTGGTCGGGGTCGTCGAGAACATGGAGTCGCTTGGCGTGCTCGGTCGCCCAACCGCCCGGCGCACGCTCACTCGCGGGCAGTCCGCACCGATTCTGTTCAGTGCGGCCCGCCAGGACCTGGGCATCCCGGTTGGGTGGCACGCTCAGGGCAACTGCGCTGCGTGCTACGGCGTCATGCTCGCCGCCCGCGCATCGGGCTCACCGGCCGACGCAGCCACCGCGCTCAGGGAGGAGATCGCCACGGCGGCCCCGGGCCTGCCTCTGCTGGAGATCCGCACGTTCTTGGATGGGCAGATCACAGGCTACTATCGCGAGGCGATGCTCCTGCCGGGGCGGCTCGCCGCAATTGGTGTCGCGGTCGCGTTGGTGCTCGCGCTCGTCGGCATCGTGGGCATGGTGAGCGACGGCGTTTCGCGCCGGACGCGCGAGATCGGCGTACGCGTCGCGTTGGGGGCCCCCCACTCGGCTGTGATGGGCACGGTCGCACGCGAGGCCCTGGTGACCACAGGGGCGGGGCTCGCGCTGGGCATCTTTGCCGTCATAGGGCTGCATCGCGCGCTCGCGGACATCGTCTTCAGCTTCGACACCCTACGGTTGGGTGCGGAAGCGCTGCGGCCCTCGCTACTCGCAACCACATGCGGTGCTGTGTTGCTCGCCGCCGCCGCTGCGGCGCTCACTTCAGCTCGACGCGCGCTGTCGATCGACCCCGTCGAGGCGCTCCGGAGCGAGTGACCTCTACGGCTCCTCGCACAGCTCTCCCACCAGGAATTGCGAATCCAATCCGTACATCCTGGCCGCCCAGTGTTCCCACTCGCATAGCATACGCGCGGATCCGTCGGGTCGAATAGACATGACCGCGCATGCCGCAGGTTTGCGATCCAGACGAGCCGCGTGCTGGCCTGCAAGTAGTCGAGCGATCCGCTTGCACGGTTGACGACGCGTCGGGTGGACCCGGACTTCGACGACCACATCCGGGGCGAGGCTATCCAGGAGTGGAGCCACCGCCCGGCCAGCCGCTCCTACTTCGGCCCCGCGCCCTTCACCTCCGCAGACACCTGCTTCTCGAACTTGGCGAAGTTGTCCTTGAACATCTTAGCCACTTTCGCCGCGGCCGCGTCGTAGGCGGCGCCGTCCTTCCAGGTCGCGCGGGGAGTCAACACCTCGCGTGGCACCTCCGGCACCTCCGCCGGCACATCGACGCCGAAGACGGGATCCGCCGCGAACTTCCCGGCTGACAGCCGTCCGTCGAGGGCCGCGTGCACCATCGCTCGTGTGTGCGCGAGCTTCAGACGCGTCCCCGTACCATAGGCGCCTCCGGTCCACCCGGTGTTGACCATCCAGACCTGCGCCCGGTGCTCGCGCAGTCGCTTGCCGAGCATCTCCGCATAGACACCGGCGGGCCTCGGCAGGAAGGGCGCGCCGAAGCAGGCACTGAACGTCGCCGCCGGCTCGGTCACGCCACGCTCGGTGCCCGCCACTCTCGCCGTGTATCCCGACAGGAAGTGGTACATGGCCTGCGCGGGCGTGAGTCGCGCCACGGGCGGGAGCACGCCGAATGCGTCCGCGGTGAGGAAGACCACGTGCTTCGGGTGACCACCGCGCCCCGACGGCACGGCGTTGGCGATGTAGTGGATCGGGTACGACGCGCGCGTGTTCTCCGTGATCGATGCGTCCTCGAAGTCGACCGTGCGCGCGCGCTCGTCGAGCACCACGTTCTCGAGGATGGTGCCGAACATCTGGGTCGCTCGGTAGATGTCCGGCTCGGTCTCGTGCGAGAGTCGGATGGCCTTGGCGTAGCACCCGCCCTCGAAGTTGAAGACGCCCTCGGCGCCCCAGCCGTGCTCGTCATCGCCGATGAGGCCACGCGTGGGGTCGGCGGACAGCGTCGTCTTGCCCGTGCCCGACAGGCCGAAAAAGAGCGCAACGTCCCCGCTCGCCCCGACGTTGGCGGAGCAGTGCATGGGGAAGACGTCACGGTCGGGGAGCACCTGGTTCAGCACCGAGAAGATCGACTTCTTGATCTCGCCGGCGTAGTGCGTGCCCGCAATGAGCACTTCGCGCGCGGTGAAGTTGACCACGATCGCCACTTCGGAGCGCGTGCCGTGCCGCGCGGGCACGGCAGTGAGCCCGGGTGCGTGCAGCACTGTGAAGTCGGGTACGAAGCCCGCGAGCGCGTCTTTGCCGAAGCCGTCGTCCTCGAGGCGCAGGAACATGTTCTGCGCGAAGAGCGCGTGCCACGGACTCTCGCTGATGACGCGCACCGCGATTCCGTGGGTCGGGTCTGCGCCCGCGCGGGCGTCCTGCACGAAGAGGTCACGCGAGTTCAGGTACCCGATCACATCGCGGCGGAGCGCATCGAAGTGCGTTGGGGACAAGGCCACGTTCACGGGGCCCCAATCGACCGTCTTCTCCGTCGAGTCGTCGCGCACGATGTAGCGGTCCTTCGGCGAGCGCCCCGTGTGCGGTCCGGTGAGCGTGGCGAGCGCGCCCATGTGCACGAGCGTGCCGACCTTACGCGCAAGCGACTCCTCGTAGAGGAGCGCAGGCGCGAGGTTGCGACGCACCTGCCCGCGGGGCTCGAGCCCATGCCGCTCCAGGCCGTGCGGGATCATGTGTGGCGCCTCAAGGATTCCGCGTCTGCCAGTCCACCGCGGCCACAGTAGCCAGATTCATCACGTCCTGCACGGAGCACCCGCGCTGGAGCACGTGCACCGGCTTCGCCATGCCCAGCAGCACAGGCCCGATCACATCCGCCCCGCCCAGCTCGTCGAGGAGTTTGTAGGCGGCATTGGCCGCTGAGAGCCGGGAAAAGACCAGCACGTTCGCGGGTCCGCGCAGCCGCGAGAACGGATACGCATCGAGCAGCTTCGCCGGGTTCACGGCGGTGTCCGCTTGCATTTCCCCGTCGATCTCCAGCTCCGGGTCCATGTGTCGTGCGATCTCGACCGCTTGGGCCACGCGACCCGACTCCTCGTGCCGAGATGAGCCGAAGTTCGAGAAGCTCACCATGGCGACGCGCGGATGGATGCCCAGCTCGCGCACGAAGCCCGCGGTCTGCACCGCGATCTCCGCGAGCGCCTGCGCATCTGGCTCGATGTTCACCGTCGTGTCGGCGAAGAAGTGAATCTCGCGCGACGGGAAGGCGAGCATGTACAGCCCAGAGACCCGCCCGCCGGAGTTGGCGCCCACGACTTCGAGACACGGCTTCAGGATTTCCGCGTAGTTCGCCTCGACACCCGCGACGAGCGCGTCCACGCGTCCGGCTTCCAACAACCCCGCCGCGAAGCCGATCGGCTTGAGCATGTTCCACTCGGCCTCGGCGCGCGTGAGCCCCTTCCGCCCGCGCTTCGCGAACAGATGAGCCGCGAGCTGCTCCCGCAGATCCGCTTCCTCGGGCGGAAACACGACTTCGATTCCCCCGATGTCGACTCCATGCTCTTCGGCTAACTCCGCCAGCCGCGACGGACGAGCGACCAGCACAGGTTTGCAGATCCCCTCCTCGACCATGTGCGCGGCCGCGCGGATGATGGTCTCGTTGTGCCCCTCGCTGAACACGACCCGCGCGAGCTTCCGGCGCGCGCGGTTCGTCATC
>JBEBGN010000253.1:0-3091 GCA_040081395.1 Longimicrobiales bacterium | reverse complement strand
GCCTCGTGGTCCGCGCGGCGCTCGAGCGCGGTGCGGCCGGCTGCAGCCATGTACACCGCGGCCTTCTCGCGCAGGCCTGGCGCGTCGGTGCGCGCGAGGTGGAAGGCGAGCTCGTCCGCGTGCGCGACCGCTGTGTCGCCGTAGAAATGCACCATGGCGCCGGCGACCGTGCCATGCAGCATACGCGCCCGCTGCAGACCCAACTCGTCGTAGAGCGTTTGGCGCACCAGGGGATGACTGAAATCGTAGACGACCCGACCGGACTCCGCGCGCTCCTCCAAGATCCGATGCGCGCGGAGCTCCTCGATGGCCTCGAGGAGCTCCGACTCCGACAAGCCGCTCACCGACGCGAGCAGTGCATAGCTTGCGCGCGCCCCGATCACCGCGGTGAGATCGGCGACCCGCCGGGCTGCCTCGCGCAGCGTTCCCACGCGGGCGAGCACAGCGTCTCGGATCGATCCCGGGAGGCGGAAGTCACCCACGTCCCACCCGATCCAGGAGCCGTCAGGCGAGGTGAGGCGATCGCTCTCGACGAGCGACTTGAGGATCTCGTCGAGGAAGAACGGATTCCCTCGCGTCCATCCGAAGAGCAGCGCACTGAACTCACGGACCAGGTCGACGCCGACTCCGAACGAAAGGCACACCAGCTCTGTGACCTGCTCCAGTGTGAGTGGCTCGAGCCGGCGCGTTTCGCCCAATCCCAGCGAGACGAGTGAGCGTTCGGTCTGAACGAGCTGAAGACTCTTGTCCCGCTGCGAGTCGTTGTACGTGCACAGGATCAGGATGGGCTGGTGCTCGAACTGCCGAGCTAGGAAGTGCAGGAGGTGTAGCGACGACTCGTCGGCCCATTGCAGGTCCTCCAGAATGCAGAGAAGCGGCGCCCGGGCCGCGTAGTTCTTGAGAAACTCTGCAAAATTCCAGATCAGGCGGGTACGGACCTCGTCGGGCTCGCCCGCGGGCGACTCGGCTCTCGCGCCGCTCGGCCCGAGTGCGGGAAACAGGAACCGCAGCTCATCCGCACCGCCCCGCGTCAGCAGGGTCAGCGTGCCTGCGTCGAGCGCCCGCAGGATGGGGAGAAACGCGTCGGAGAAGAGCGCGTAGGGCACCCCGCTCTCGACCGGGAATGCCCTCCCGTAGGCAACCTTCCAGCCGCGACGTTCGGCGCGCGCGCCGAGTTCCGCCGCGAGTCTCGACTTCCCGACACCACCCTCCCCCGAGACGATCACCACGGAGGTGCCATCGGACCTGCCCCATTCGAGCAGGGACTCGAGGGACGCCAGTTCGCGAGTCCGCCCGACGAGGGGGAGGGGCCCCCTGAGGCGACCGCTCTGCGGGCCGGTCGACCCTCCGGAGGGCGCCGGATTCATCATGGCGGAGGCACCTCGCGCGGCGCGGGGGTCGAGACGCCAAGGTACGAGCCCATCGGAGCCCCGGACAGGCACGGATGGCGCAGGTTCGAGCAGGTACCCAACCTGGAGCGAATCGCGTCCCGGGGATGGGGGCCGTGTCGTGGGGAGTTCGGAATCGGCGGGCACGGTTCCTCCTGGCTGACGTAGGACGAGACAACGTTCGCCCGGCTCCTTCCGTAAGGACCTACGTCACCTTACGTAGCAGGCGGACCAGAACGACCTACCGGTCGGCGCCGAGCGCGGGAGATGGAATTCGGCGTCCGGATTCCGGTGGAAGGGGCGCCAGCCAGGTCCCAGATTGGTCCCATGAACAGACCCACGTTGCCCCCGCATCGGGTCATGCTCGAGGCATTCCTCCGGCGCGACGCCTCGTTCGACGGCCTCTTCGTGACCGCGGTGAGCACCACCGGCATCTTCTGTCGGCCCACGTGCTCCGCTCGCCGGCCCCTACCCGAGCATGTGTCGTTCTTCGCGACTGCGGGTGATGCTGCCGTCGCCGGGTACCGCGCTTGCCTGCGGTGTCGCCCGCTCGAGTCCACGGGCACTCCGCCGGAGTGGTTGCGGCCGCTGCTGGCCGATGTAGAAGCCGAGCCGGATCGGCGCTGGGGTGACGATGATCTGCGCCGCAGGGGGTTGAGCCCCGAGCGCGTGCGCCGTTGGTTCAAACAGAACCACGGAATGACGTTCCAGGCATATCACCGGGCCCGGCGCTTGGGCTCCGCACTGGGACGCGTCCGGGCCGGCGATTCCGTCGGCCGGGCCGCACTCGAGGTCGGGTACGACTCGCTCTCCGGATTCCAGGAGGCGTTCCGTCAGTACTTCGGATCGAGCCCGACGCGCCTCGACGATGCCGCGGTGGCCACTGTGGAACGGATCTCCACGCCCCTCGGGCCCATGCTCGCGGCCGCCACCGGGGGCGCGTTGGTGCTCCTCGACTTCGCCGACCGGAGACAGTTGCGAAGCCTGGTCACCCGCATCGGTCGGCGCCTCGGATTGGTCTACGTACCCGAAAGAAGTCCGGTGTCCGAACGCGCAGCGAGCGAGTTGAACGAGTACTTCAACGGCAAGCGTCGCGAGTTCACCCTTCCGGTTCGTCCCGCCGGCACGCCGTTCGAGCTGGAGGTATGGGGCGCACTCCTCGAGATCCCCCATGGCGAGACCCGGAGCTACGCGGACATCGCGCGTCGGGTCGGGCGCGCGAACGCGGTGCGCGCGGTCGGTCGGGCGAACGGCATGAACGCCCTGGCGATCGTGATCCCGTGCCACCGGGTGGTCGGCTCCGACGGACGCCTCGTCGGCTACGGCGGGGGGCTCTGGCGCAAGGAACGACTCCTCGCGAGCGAGAGGAGCTAACGCGAGGTCCGACCGTAGCTTATCCCGCTAGGGCGACGGCCCCGAAGCGGCGCTCGCGCGTTCCGAAGTCCCGCAACGCCACCGCGAGCTCTCGAGCGGTAAAGTCCGGCCACATCACCTGGGTGAAGTACAGTTCGGCATAAGCGCACTCCCAGAGCAGGAAGTCGCTCAGGCGCTGCTCCCCCCCGCTTCGGATGAGCAGGTCCACGTCGGGGGACGGTTCCTCGCCGTGCATGGCTCGCCCCAACCACTTCCCGAGGCCGCCGGGCTCCACGTCGCTTCCCTGGGCCGTCGCCAGTCGAATGGCCTCGAGCAGCACGTGACGGCTC
>JBEBGN010000252.1:0-3093 GCA_040081395.1 Longimicrobiales bacterium | reverse complement strand
CGCGGCATCAAGCCGCTTCGCGGAACATGGCCTATCCGGTCCTGTCCGGTTGCCGCTCGTCGGTCCCTCCGACATCGTTTGCCCAACGACCACTCCCGGCCGGAGTCCTGCTCATGCGCCACGTCCTGCTTCGCGCGTCCGCCGCGGTCCTGGCTTCCGCGCTCGCCCTTCCGTCCACCCTCTCCGCCCAGTCCGACCCACGGCTCGAGGCCCTGAAAACCGAAGCCCTCGGCATGGTCGAGGCTCGCGCCGACATGGTCCAGGAGATGGTCGACATGCTCTGCTCCTTCGGCGAGCTGGGCATGCAGGAGTTCGAGACCCAGCGCTACCTGACCGGGATCCTGCGCGACAACGGCTTCGATATCGAACTGGGCGTGGCGGGTATGCCGAGCGCGTGGACGGCCCGTTGGTCGAACGGATCGGGCCAGCCGGTGATCGCGATGGGCTCCGATGTCGACGGGATCCCGCAGTCCAGCCAGAAGCCCGGCGTGGCCTACCGAGATGCCATCCTGCCGATGGCACCGGGGCACGGTGAGGGGCACAACTCGGGTCAGGCGGTCAACATCGTGGCTGCCTTGGCCGTGAAGGAGATCATGGAGCGTGAGCGCATCGATGGAACGCTGCTCATCTGGCCCGGCATCGCCGAAGAGCAACTCGCGGGTAAGGCGTTCTTCGTACGGGACGGCGTGTTCGACGGTGTCGACGTGAACCTGTTCACGCACGTGGGCTCCAACTTCGGCGTGTCGTGGGGCCAGGCAGGTGGCAATGCCTTGGTGTCGGCGCTGTTCCGCTTCACGGGGGAGACCGCGCATTCGGCGAGCAGCCCCTGGCGCGGCCGCTCCGCTCTCGATGCGGTCATGCTCATGGCGCAGGCGTGGGAGTTCAAGCGCGAACACCTGCGTCCGTCGGAGCGGTCGCACTACGTGATCACGGATGGAGGTGACCAGCCCAACGTGGTTCCACAGACCGCGACGATCTGGTTCTTCTTTCGCGAAGTCGACTACGCCCGGACGATGGAGTCCTACGAGGCGGCGAAGCTCATGGCGCAAGGTGCGGCGCTCATGACCGGCACCGAAGTCGACACCATCCAGACGATCGGCTCGGCCTGGGGCCGCCACTTCAATCGGCCAGTCGCCGAGGCCACGCACCGCAACATCGAGCTCGTGGGTCTCCCGGAATGGAGCGAGGACGACGTGATGTTCGCGCGGGCCTTCCAACGTGAGATGGGCGTGCGCGAGCAGGGGCTCCCGACCGAAGTCGGGGAGATCGGCGGCCCGACGGACCTTTCTCGCTCGCTCGGCGGCGGCTCCGACGACATCGGGGACGTTTCCTGGAACATGCCGACCGTGACGCTCAACTATCCCGCGAACATGCCGGGTGGACCGGGGCACAACTGGGCGAACGGCATTGCGATGGCGACGCCGATCGCGCACAAGGGCTCGCTGGCGGGCGCGAAGGTGCAGGCGCTCACGCTCCTCGACTTGTTCATGGATGGCACCACGGTCGACGCGGCGTGGACCTACTTCAATGACGTGCAGAGCCAAGAGGGGACCTACACGCCGTTCATTTCGCCGACCGACCAGCCCGCCACGTTCCTGAACGCGGACATCATGCAGGAGTGGCGGGAGCGGATGCGACCGTATTACTACGATCCGGCGAGATTCGACACGTACCTCGACCAGCTCGGAATCACCTATCCGACCGTCCGCCGGACGCCGATCAGCCAGGATCAGGACTGACTGCGGCGGGCGTCGACGGTGCGAACCGGGTAGCGACCACGGTGCTCCCCGACCTCGCGGTGCGCAGGCGCGAGCCGGAGGTCATGGACGAGCCGGGGCTCGACCCTGCGCGACACCGACGCGCGCTCGATGCGCTGGAGCGCGTGAACCGCGCGTCGCTAACCGCTCGCCGCGTTTGGCGTGAGGTCGACGCGCTCGGGCGAGCGGGCGTGCGGCCCGTGCGCGTGCTCGACGTGGCCTGTGGTGGTGGAGACCTGCTCGCCGAGGTCGACCGCCGCGCGCGGCGCAGCGGCCTCGATGTCGAGCTCGCTGGTTGCGACCTGAGCCCGTTCGCACTCGCTCGGGCGGAGGAGCGCGTCGCGCGGTCGGGGCGGGTGTCATTGACCCGAGTTGACGTCCTAGACGATGCATTGCCGGGGCGACATGACCTCGTGTGCTGTTCGCTCTTCCTGCATCATCTCGAGGCCGTGGACGCGGTCGGGCTCCTAGGGAAAATGGCCGAAGCCACCGACCGCGCGCTCCTCGTGCAGGATCTGCAGCGCTCGAGACTCGGATACGTGCTCGCGTGGGCAGGGCTTCGCGTGCTCACCACCTCGGACGTTGCGCGAACCGACGGGCCCATCTCGGTGCGAGCTGCTTTCACGGCGGCCGAGGCCCGCGCGCTCGCGGCCGACGCGGGGCTCGTGGGCGCCGTCGTCGCGCCGTGCTGGCCGGAACGCTTCACCCTCCGGTGGGCGCGCTCGTGACGGACGTCGACGTCGTCGTGGTCGGCGCGGGACCCGCCGGGTCGATCGCGGCCAGGGTGCTCGGTGAACAGCGGAAGTCCGTGCTCCTGCTCGACCGAGCGACGTTTCCACGGTGGAAGGTCTGCGGGGCGTGCCTGAGCCCAGGTGCGGTGTCGCAGCTCGGGAGCATGGGGCTCGGAGGGCTGCCCGAGCAGCTTGGCGGCGTGCCGCTCACGCGGCTAACGCTTCGGGCACCTGCCGGGATCGCGCGGGTGTCGCTGCGCGGCTCGGTCGCGCTCTCCCGGGCCGCGCTCGACCGGGCTCTCGTGCAGGCGGCAGAGGACGTAGGCGTGACGTTCTGGCCGGCGGCGCGTGCAGAGATGCCGCGTGTCGACCGGGATCGGAGCGTCGTGTCCGTCGTCCGAGATGGCATCAGGACCGCGGTCTCGGCGCGTGTCGTGATCGATGCCACCGGGCTCGGTCGTGGGCTGGCCGAGAGTCCTGGCTCCACCACCCGGCCGATATCGGGCGCCCGCGTGGGTCTGGGCTGCGACATGCCAGCCGCAGGATATCCCGTACCCGTTGGCGAGTTACACATGGCGATGGGACGCGGGGGCTACGCCGGGCTC
>JBEBGN010000251.1:0-3097 GCA_040081395.1 Longimicrobiales bacterium | reverse complement strand
CTCCGCTACCAGGTCGCCACCAGCCTCGACGGCTTCATCGCCGACGACAAGGGTGGTTACGACTGGATCGTGATGGATCCGGATATCGATTTCGGAGCCTTGATGGCGCAGTTCGACACGCTGCTCATGGGACGCGGTACGTACGAGATCGCGGGAGGTGGTGGCCCGGGCTTCGGCGACAAGGCGGTCTACGTGGTCTCGACCACGCTCGACCCGAAGCAGCACAAGAAGGTGACGATCGTCTCCAAGGACGTCGAAGCCTTCGTCGCCGATCTCAAGAAGCAGTCGGGGAATGACATCTGGCTGTTCGGCGGGGGTGTGCTCTTCCGCAGCATGCTGGAGGCCGGCCTGGTCGACCGGGTCGAGCTCGCGATCATCCCGGTGTTGCTCGGCGCCGGGATTCCAGTTCTCCCTGGTCTCGACGGTGTGGCCAAGCTGAAACTCGACGAGGTGACGAGGTACCCGAAGAGCGGGACGATGCTGCTCGGCTACGAGGTCGTGCGCACCGAGCGCTGACGGCGTGGAGCGTCCGGACCGCGCTCCTCGAGCCAGCGTTCGGGGGAGAGCGTGCGGCGGCGCTCTTTGGGCCGCAGCCTGAACCAACGGGCCACCAGCAGGATCTCGGCCGCGTCCTGCGGCTCGAAGCCCACGAGCCCGTTGTCGGCCTCGTTGTAGACAGCCTCAATGGCGGTGGCGACGGTCGCGCGAGCGCGCCGCCCTTTGGGCAGCGACATCTCCCTGCGGATGCGCCCCTGCCGAATGAGATAGACGCGGTCGTCCCCGCCGAACCCGGGCACGCGGTACACGAACGTGAGATCCTCGACCCTTCCGCGGAACGCCACGAGCTCATCGCGGAACGAGCGCATGCGCTCGAGCCGGTCCCGCAGGAGCGCAGCATACTCGAACTCGAGGCGGACCGCGGCGTCCTCCATCTGGCGCTCGATGCCTGCGAGGGGGCCATCGGCGCGCCCCTCCAGGAACCGTCGCGCGAGGTCGACGGCGCGCCTGTACTCCGCGGCTGCCGGCCGTCCGCAACAGGGCGCGAGACAGGTCCTCAGGTCCGCGCGCATGCAGCGGGGCGCGCGCGCCGGATCGAACATCTCGAGCTGATCGTCGAAGAAGATGGGGGTCGGCCCCGGACAGTCGCGGAGGCCGAGCACGTGCGACAGTTCGCGCACGGTGTCGGCCACGGCCCTCACGCGAGGGAAGGGGCCGTAGTAGGTCGAGCCATCCTCGACCACGCGCGTGACGGGGAGGACCCGGGGCGCGGGCTCTCTCGTCACCTTCACGAACGCGTACATGCGGCGCCGCTTGTGCTCGACATTGAACCGCGGCTGCCATCGCTGGATGAGCTTCATCTCGGAGATGAGCGCGAAGAACTCGTTCGGGATGTAGTCCCACTCGATGCGCGCGGTCTCGCACATGAGGTCCCACGGCTTCTCGCCCTTGGAAGCGCGGAAGTAGGAGAGTAGTCGCGTGCGCAGGTGAACCGACTTCCCCACGTAGAGCAGCTCGTCGCCGGAACCGAGCATCCGGTACACACCCGGGCGGTTCTCGGCGAACGCCTGGACGTGCTCGCGAAGGGAGGCCGGAGGGCTCAAGCGGGACGGGGTGGGTCGGGACGGGGATGGCGCTTTCGCCTTATCTTCGGGAAGATAGAGAAGCGCACCTCGCTCTGCCAACGACCCGCGTCGACATTCGCGTCGCCCACCCGCTCGCGTAAGCTCAGGCCATGATCACGGATCCGGACAAGCTCATTCGGGACCCGCTCTGGGACACGATTCGGCTGGATGCGACCGCAGTGCGCATCGTGGACACCCCGGAGTTCCAGCGCCTCCGCTACATCCGTCAGTTGGGGTTCACGCACCTGGTCTATCCGGGTGCGACGCATACGCGCTTCGACCATGCGCTAGGCGTCTATCACCTGACAACCACCGCGCTCCGTCACCTGCGCGAGCGTGGCGGTGCGCCCCCCGAGGCGTTCGAGGGGGAGGAGCTGATTCCGTACGCGGCGCTCCTGCACGACATCGGTCACTATCCGTTCTCGCACGCGCTCGAGGAGTTGGAGACCGAGCCCCCTCCGGCGCACCACGAGGACGTCGCACACCGATTCTTCGCTTCCACCACGCTGCGCGACGCGCTCGCGCCCCTCGGGCTCGCCGCCCCCGATCGCCTGCACGAGATCATACGAGGCGAGAGCGCGATTCCACTGCGCGGGCTCGTGAGCGGGAGTCTCGACCTCGACAAGATGGAGTACCTGAAGCGGGACGCTCGCTTCTGTGGCGTGCCCTACGGCGAGGTCGACGTGTCGCGACTGCTGCAGGGGCTCCAGCTCCTCCGCGATCCGGTCACACAACGCTTCGAGGTCGGCGTGCACGAGAAGGCGATCGCTGCGCTCGAGTCCCTCCTGTTCGCCAAGTACCAGATGTTCCGGAACGTGTATTGGCATCACGCCGTGCGCGCGGCGACGGCGCTCTACAAGCGGCTCGTCGAGGAGTCCGTGCGGGCGGGGCTGATCGCTCCGGACGAGTTGGTCGGCCCTACCGACGAGGAGCTGCTCTACCTGATCAGTACGCGCGCGCACGAAGACGACGGTGAGGTCGCCGAGCGCATTGCGACCCGCTGGCTCCCCGCACTCCGTCAGCGGCGCCTGCCGAAGCGCGCGCTCGAGTTGACCGGAGCGGATCTCGCGGGGCGGCAGGTCGAAGACTGGGCGGTCGGGGACTCACCCTGGAAGCGTGCGGTCGAGGATGATCTCGCGGCGGAGTTGGGCCTCGAGCCGGGTGAGGTCGTGATCGACTTCCCGGCGAAGCCGCACATGTTCCAGCTCGACCTGCTCGTCGAACGACGGGGCGGCATCGTCCAGCGTCTCGACATGGAGGGACTGGAGGGGCTGCTCGATCTCCCGCGTGTGGCGCACGAGCTCTACTCGACTGCCCGCGTGCTCCGCGTCTTCACGTTCGAGCGGCGCGACGTCTCTGCAGAGAGCGTGCTCGATCGAATCACGCGACCGGCCGGAAGCGCCTAGCACGCTCCTAGCTCGGTGACTCACCGATCGTCACGAGCACGGCGGTGACGTTGTCGTGGCCGCCGGCCT
>JBEBGN010000250.1:0-3150 GCA_040081395.1 Longimicrobiales bacterium | reverse complement strand
GCGGACATCCGTGCCGGGGCACTCGCGAACTACGACGTCCTCATATTCCAGGACCAGAGCGCCCAGTCGATCCTGACGGGGTTCTCCGCGGAGCAGGTTCCGGCGCCCTACAGCGGCGGCCTCGAGGGCGTGGGCTCCGACGAGGTGCGCGCCTTCGTTCGTAACGGGGGTCGGGTGGTGGCCGTCGAGGCAGCGACCGAGTATGTCTCCGAGCTCTTCGGCCTCGGTGTTCGGGATGCCACGGCGCGGCTCTCGCCGAACGAGTTCTACATTCCGGGATCGCTCCTCCGGCTGGAGCTGGGACGAGACGTCGACCTGACCCAGGGTATGCGCCCCGAGGTGGCCGCCTGGTTCTGGGAGAGTAGCCGTGCTTTTCAAGTCACCGACCCGCGTGTCAGGGTGGTCGCGACCTACGGCACAGGTGACCCGCTTCTGTCAGGATGGGCGATCGGGGGCTCGCACGTGGCGGGCCAGCCTGCGATCCTGGAGGCCGATCTGGGTCCGGGCTCCGTGGTGCTCTTCGGGTTCCAGCCCAATTACCGAGCCCAGTCGATGGCCACTTGGCCGCTCCTCTTCAACGCATTGAGAAAATGAGCGCAGGCTCAAAGCCCTATTGTCCCGAGTGCGGCAAGGCCGCTACCGGCAACTTCTGCCAACACTGCGGCGGCAAGCTCGGCGGACGCTTCTGCAACCAGTGCGGCGCGAAGGCCGGGCCGGCGGCCATGTTCTGCAACCAGTGCGGCGCGAAGGTCGACGGAGGCGCCGGGGGTCACCGTGCTGCGGCGGCGTCCGTGGTCGGGGGTCAGAACCTCCCTTGGTGGATCGCGGGGGTGGCCATGTTCGTCCTGATCGTCGTGGTAGGCGTCAACATGGTTCAGCCCGGACCGACCGCGCCCACCGATCCAGCAGCGCCCTTCGCGGGTGGGGCGGCCACGGGTCAGCCGCCCGACTTGTCCACCATGACGCCCCGCGAGGCCGCGGATAGGCTGTTCGATCGGGTGATGCGCAGTGCCTCGTCGGGCGACTCCGCATCGGCGCAGGCGTTCCTTCCCATGGCGATATCGGCGTACGACCGGGCGCAGCCGCTCGATTACGATGGGCTATTTCATCTCGCGATGCTCAACCGTGTGGCAGGCAACCTCGACGCCGCGATCGCGACCGCGGAGCAAGTGCTCGCCGCCGAACCGAACCATATCCTCGCGCTGAGCGAAGCCGCCGAGGCGGCGATCGAACAGGGTCGTCCGGACGACGCAGCCGGATACTATCAGCGCCTCGTCCAGGCGTACCCGCAGGAAGCGACGCGCCCGCTGCCGGAGTACCAGGGGCATTCGAACCTGATGGAAACCGCTCGGGCTGCCGCTGAAGCATACCTCGCGGCTCGCTGACCCGACCCCGCTCGTCCAGATGCGCGTGTTCCTGACGGGTGGGACCGGCCTCCTTGGAACGCATCTCGCCCGGGAGCTGCGCGCGCACGGTCACGAGGTCGTGGCCTTGCACCGGAAGGGTGCCGACACGGTTCCACTCGAAGAAGCCGAGTGTCAGTTGGTCGAAGGCGACATCCGGGACGAGGCGGACGCGCTCGAGCCCCTCATGCGGGGTTGCTCCCACCTCGCTCACGGCGCCGCACTCGTGTACGCGGGGGGCTCTTGGCCGAAGGTGCGATCCGTGAACGTGGACGGAACCCGCAACGTGCTGACGGCCGCGCGCGTTGCCGGCGTCTCACGAGCCGTGCATGTGTCCTCGGTCGCGGTGTACGGCAGCGCGGCAGGCCCGGTCGACGAGCGGACGCCGATCGACTCGCCGCTCGCACCCAACGACCTCTACGCGCGTTCGAAGCGCGAGGCCGAAGAGGTAGCGCGCGGCATCGAGGAGAAGCGCGGCTTTCCGGTGACGATCGTGCGACCCTCGGCCGTGTACGGTGAGGGGGACCGACTCATGGCGCCCGCGATCCGCGATATGCTGCGACTTCCCCTCGTGCCACTTCTCGGGTCCGCCACCAATGCGCTCCCGGTCGTCTACGCCGGCAATGTCGCGGTAGCGATTCGGCTCGCGCTGGAGTCGGGGAGTGGGGGCGACACCTACGACGTGGGGCTCGACGAGCGCCTCAACCAACGACAGCTGATGGAGTGGCTCGCCGCCGGTCTGGGGATCACGCCACGATTCGTCACGCTGCCAGCGGGACTGGTGCGGCGCGGTGGCGCTCTGCTCGGAGGGCTCGGCGTGCGCACGCCGGGCGCAAAGCACCTCTCGCTGGACCGGCTGACGCAGCTCGCGCTCGGCGAGAACCCGTACCCGTCGGGCCGCATCCGAGCCGAGCTGGGGTGGAATCCGCCGCACGAGCATCGCGCGGCGCTCGAACGAACGGGACGCTGGCTCGCGCATAGACCGCGACGGGGGGGCCGGTGACGGACAGGAAGCCGCGCGACCGCGAGAGCATCAGTCCCGCGGCGGGGCCTGCGCTCGCCACAGAGGACGAGCGGCTGCTCCGCAGCGTCGAGGACCTGCACGCGATCGGGAAGGATGCCTGGCGTGTGTTCCGCATCATGGGCGAGTTCGTCGAGGGCTTCGAGGAGATGTCCGAGATCGGTCCGGCGGTATCCGTGTTCGGGTCCGCGCGTATCGGTCCTGACGACCCGATGTACGGGCTTTGCGTGGAGACCACGCGCCGGCTGGGGAAGGCCGGCTACGCGATCGTCACGGGCGGCGGGCCCGGAATCATGGAAGCGGCAAACCAGGGCGCCCGCCTCGCCGGCGCCAAATCGGTCGGGTGCAACATCGAACTGCCCTTCGAGCAGCGGACCAATGGGTTCCTCGATGTATCGATCGACTTTCGGTATTTCTTCGTTCGAAAGACGATGTTCGTGAAATACGCCGAGGCCTTCGTGATCTTCCCGGGCGGTTTCGGCACCCTCGACGAGCTCTTCGAGGCGCTCACGCTCATCCAAACCAACAAAGTCCACGACTTTCCGGTCATTCTATTCGGGTCGGCCTATTGGTCCGGCCTGCTCGAGTGGATCGAGCGGACGATGGTGGCCGAGGGGAAGATCGAGCGTAAGGATCTGGGGCTGGTGTTCGTGACCGATGACCCTGCCGAAGCGACCGACCACATCGTCCGGCGACACCAAGAGCGCCGGGCTCGCCCGGAGGGCT
>JBEBGN010000098.1:0-11862 GCA_040081395.1 Longimicrobiales bacterium | reverse complement strand
CGTCTTTCTCCACGCGGATATCCGCGGAGAACTTCCCCGCCGTCTTCACGAACTCCGCGGCCGGGCGGGCATGCATGCCTGCGCGGTTCACGATCTCGACCTCGCGCTGCACGAGCGTCACGTCGTTCATCCGAGCCACCCCAGCGTGGACAGCACGGCTATGAGGACAACCGCGGCTACCACCGTGGCGGCAGCCGGCCGCCAGGTGCGGTGCCCGATGAGGAGCCCCGCGAGGCCAGCGACACCCGCGATCGCGATCCAGAGCGGTGTCACGAAACCGAGGCCCTCTCCGCCGAGAAGAGTCCCCCCCACCAGGGCCCCCAGGAGGAGGGAGGCGACCCCTTGCAGTCGTTCCGTCCAACCGCCCAGGTCGGCCCGCGTCAGGCGCCCCCCGACCGCTCGGCCCTCCGCGAGACCGGCGCGAAAAGCCCAGACCCGAAGCCCGATGTGACCCGCGTTGTATACGAACAGGAAGGTCAGCACCGTGACCCAGCCCGGCACGCCCACGCCGTAGAGCGTGAGCGCCAGGAGCGACGCACCGGGCAACCATGTCGCCCAGACCAGCCCGTCCCCGAGGCTCCCCAGGGGCCCTCGCACCGCCATCTTGAATCTGCGCACTGTATCCGCATCTGCACCCTCGGACTCCAACTCGATGCTCGCGCCCAGGGCGAGGTTGGTCATGTAGGGGTGAGCATTGAAGAGCTCCATGTGACGATGCAGCGCCTCGCGCCGCGTCGCCTCGTCAGGAAAGAGTCGGTTGATCGCGGGCAGCATCGCGAACGCGAATCCACTCCCCAGCATGGTCCGATAGTTCCACGAGCCCTGGATCAGGAACGAGCGCGCAAACGTGGAGAGGAGCGTCGCGCGCGAGAGGCTTCCGGTCATAGGATCCTCGCCCCGATCACCGCCAGAACCAGACCAGCCAGGAAAACGGCAGCGCGACGGCGGAAGCCACCGAAATCGCGCAACAGGATCCCCACCGACACCGCCGCGCCCACGAGCAGCAGCCCGAGCGTCGTGTCCTGCGTCAACGGCCAGGACTCGGAGAGGCCATTCACGAAGGGCCGCGCAAGCGCCACGCCCACGACCGTTACCACCGCGCCCCGCGCGAAGTCGACGGCTACGGCGCCGAGATGGGCGGCCGTGAGACGCGCGCCGGTGATCGGACCGGTCGCAGGATCGGGAACGAGGCGCGCGTTCACGCGCCGGAGCCAGGTCACCGTCTCCCCAGCGAACTGTCCCCACAGGAGGCCGGCAGCCACGGCCAGCGCAAAGGCCCCGGCAGAACCGTCGCCGACCGCGGCGGCCGCGACCACGGATGCCGTCGCGCCCTCGGGAAAGCGCGAGCCGCCCGTCGGGAAGGAGACGAGGAGGTAGAGCTCGAGGATCGCTCCCACGGCGAGCCCGGTCTCCGGCGCGCCCAGTAACCAGCCGGTGAGCGCGCCCGCCACCAGCGGGCGAGAGACCATGAACTGACCCACCGAGGTCGCGTCGAGTGCCAAGACGCCACCGAGCAAGCTCAGTTGGAGGAGTTCCACCGTCGCCTCATGTGGTCGAGGTCCACGCCCTGGGCATCCGGGAGGTCACGGGCAGTCACGCCGAGGCCCTCGGCCGCGATCGAACCCAAATCCTCCATCTCCTTCTCGCTCAGGTGCACGAAGGTGAGCGCCTCGCGTCGGCCGGGGGCGGGGTGTACTCCGCCGACGACGACGGACTCGCCCCGCAGAGTACCGTCCTCGACGAGCCGGCGCATGGTGCCGACATCCCTCGTCAGCACAATGGTCCGCTCGAGTGCCGCACGCCACTGCGGGAGGAGGGCACGCGCCTCGGTGCAGGTCGGGAAGAGCACTTCGGCCCCTCCGGCCCCGAGGCGATAGAGGTCCTGCTCCCACCCGCTCTTGGCCAGCTCGTCGTCCACCACGACGTATCGGTCAGGGCGCAACTGGCTCGCCCAGCCGATCACGACCTGGCCGTGGATCAACCGCTCGTCGATCCGGAGGAGAACGATCGGCACCGCGTCAGCCCACCGACGGGGCGATGCGAATGGCCGCGCGGCCGTTCTCGACGAGCCGCGTCGCCAGCGGGTCGAGCGCCAGATCACGGTGGAAGACGAAGTCGAGGAGCATGGGCAAGTTGACACCACAGATCACGGCGCGGCTGCGGTCCCCCCTGCACGCATAGGCTGCGGCCGCGCCGCAACTCCCCGTTTGCAGGTCGACGAAGACGATCGTCGGGCCCTCACCGGCGGCGCTGTCCACGTCGCGCCTGAGTACCTCGGGCCCCTTGCCTTCATTCGATACGGCTTGGAGCGCGTTCGCGGCTTCACCCGCGATGCGACGAACGGCATCCACGAGGCCCTGGGCCATGTCGCCGTGCCCCACGATCACACCGCGCACGGTCGTCTTCTCGTTCGTGGTGCCAGGCTCACTCATGGTCCTGCTCGAGGTACTGGCGGAGCCTCCGATCGAACGCCTCCGCGGACTCGACGCCGGTGTACCGGATGAGATGGTTCATCGCCACGACCTCGGAGAGCACCGTGATGTTCTTCCCGGGGTTCAGCGGGATCGTGACCTTCGGAATGCGCACGCCCAGGATGTCCACCTGCTCGACGTCGAGCCCAGTCCTGGAGTACTCGGCCTTGGGATCCCACAACTCGAGCCCGACGATCACCTCGATGCGCTTCTGTTGCCGCACCGCGCGTACGCCGAAGAGCCCCGGTACGTCGATGATGCCGATGCCGCGGATCTCCATGTGGTGACGCTGGAGCTCGTGACCCCTGCCGATCAGAAGGTCGTTCCCTTGCTTGGTCACCATGACGAGGTCGTCTGCTACCAGACGGTGTCCCCGCTCGACGAGGTCGAGCACGCACTCGCTTTTGCCGACCCCGCTCTCGCCTACGAAGAGCACGCCCACGCCGTAGACATCCGCGAGGGAGCCGTGGAGCGTGGTGGAGGGTGCGAGCGCGACCTCCAAATAGGGCTTGATCCAACGGTAGAAGTCCTTCGTCGACTTCTTCGAACGCAACACGGGAACGCCCATCTCGCCGGCCACGTCGAGGAAGTACGCCGGAACCGATTGGCCCTTGGTCACGAATGCGCCGGGCACCTCGAACGCGAGCAGCGTGCCAAGCCGTGTTCGGGCAGCGGCCTCGTCGAGCGTGGCCAGGTAGGTCATCTCCGTCTCGCCGAAGACCCAAAAACGTCCCGAGGGCACGCGACTCGTGTGCCCCGCGAGCGCGAGGCCCGGCGAGGTGAGGTCCGCGTCGTGCGTGAGCCGGTCGAGCCCCACGTCCGGGTTCAGGAGCTCGAGCTCCAGCACCTCGGCGCGCTCGTCGAGGATCCTGCGAACGGAGACGCCCTTGGGGGTCAGTCGAGCCTCCGGGTTCTGGGGCTCAGTCGAGTCCCGCGAGATCGCGCCGCGGGGGTGCCTGATGGTCGGTACTCAGCTCGTGATCCTTCCTCAGTCGCCGACCCAACCGATCCAGGACCTTGTCGAGTGCAGCACGAAACTCCGTGTCTTCGGCGCGAGCAACCACGGGCTCACCCCCGTCGACGTGCATGATGATCTCGACGATTCGGTCGACCCGCTCCTCCCAGAAGATGACCTCGGCCGCCGACGCGCGCGGAGAGTACTTCTTGAGCGCTGCCACGTGGGTCTCGGCCCGCTCTCGGGTGTCCGCCGGGACCTCGCAATGTCGTTCGGTGATCTGGACGCGCAACCTCGCCTCGCGGTTGTGGGTTCGGGACGCCTTGTCCGGACATGAGAACCAAAAAAGCTAGTGACGACCGCCCTCCCCAACCACTTCGCGAAGCGCCCTCTCGACCCCGTCGGCGGAAGCGTCCCAAGTAAACCCCTCTGCGAACGCCCGCGCCTGACGCCCCATGCGGTGGCGTAGCGCGTCATCGGCCAAGAGGCTCCGCACGGCCGCCGCCAGGGCGGGCACGTCCCCGTGCTGGACCAGCACCCCGGTCTCCCCGTGCACCACCGATTCCCGGAGCCCCGGAGCGTCGCTCGCCACGCTCGGGGTCCCGCAAGCGGCGGCCTCCAGGTTGGAGATCCCCCACCCCTCCTTGGAGGACGTGAGCACGTGGATCCAGGCCGCGCGGAGCTCGGCCAGCTTCTCGGCCTCGCTCACGAATCCGAGCAGCCTCACCCGGTCCCCCAGCCCCAGGCGGTGAACCTGCCCCTCGAGGGCGACGCGTTGGTCGCCGTCTCCCGCGATGCGCAGCGCCACATCGACTCCCTGTGCCGCGAGGAGCGCGACCGCGTCCAAGAGGAGGTCGATCCGTTTGTACTTCTTCAGCCTGCCCAGGAAGAGCAGCGTCGGCCGTGGAGCCCGGGGACCCGAGGCGGGAGAAAAGCGCTCCAGGTCGATGCCATTGGGCACGACCCGGATGCGTTCAGCGCTCAGGCCGCGCCGCACGAGGTCGTCCTTGGTACTCTCCGAGACCGCGATGACGGTGCGGCCGCGGAAGGTCCTCGGAACCGTGAGCTCGAGCAGCCAGGTGACCACGGCCACGGGCGGAGCAGCAGCCTGGAATGCCGTCGATCCGAAGAGGTGGTGGGCGAGCAGGATCACCGGCGCACGCGTCCACCAAGGAGTGAAGGTCGGCACCTTGTTCAGGTCCTCGACCACCACGTCGAAGTGCGCCGAAGTGAGGTGCGCTCGGTAGTACGCGGGCCCGGCGAGCGAGAACGTGTGTCGCCCACCCGCGCGGTGAACTTCGATGCCGTCGAGCGTGACGCGCGGCGCGCACCCCGGCCACCCCGAGACGAGCGCCGTGACCTGGTGGCCCCGCGCCGCCAAGCGACCGAACACCTCATGCAGGTGGGTCTCCGCCCCGCCCGAGAGCGGGTTCTCCCGGTCCAGCCAGTTCACCACGAGGATGCGCAGGGGGCGTTCCCCCGGAGGCGCGCCTCGCGCGGATCTCACCGCTTGGCAGCTCGCTTGTAAAGCGCGTCGAGCACGCCGTTCACGAAGCGCGGCGACTCGTCTCCGCCATAGGCCTCGGCAAGACGGATCGCTTCCTGGATGGAGACCTTCGGCGGAACCTCGTCGATGAAGAGGATCTCGGTGGCGCCGATGCGGAGGACGGCTCGGTCCATCGCAGACACACGCTCGAGCTTCCAGTTGTCGAGCGCGCCGCGCAGCGCATCGTCGACCGCGCTTCGGTGCTTGTCGAGCAGTCCAAGCACAATGCGTATGTAGGGGAGTCGGCGTGGCGACACATGACGCGTCGACATGGTCGCGCGCAGCGCCTCTGCGAACGTGCCCTGCGCACCCTCGCTCTCCCACCGATAGTGGATCTGAAGCAGCCACGCGCGTGCGCGACTCCGGTCGAGTCGCTCCAGACCTTCGAGACGAGCTTCGCTCAACCTGCCCCCAGCCGTCGATACACGTCCACCATCTCGAGCGCGGCCAGAGCGGCCTCGTATCCCTTGTTGTCGTCCCCCTGGCCGGCGCGGGCGCGCGCCTGGGCGAGGTCGTCGGTCGTCAGCACTCCGAACGCCACGGGAACGCGGGCGGAGCGCGCCACCGCCCCCAAGCCGAGCGTCGCCTGCGTGCACACGTAGTCGAAGTGCGGAGTCTCGCCCCGGATGACGCACCCGAGCGCCACGATCGCGTCGAAGCGCTCGGTTTCCGCGGCTCGCGCCGCGGCCTGGGGAAGCTCCCAAGCGCCGGGGACGCGGATCGTCTCCACCTCGGAGGGGGCCGCGCCGCGCTCGAGCAGCGCGCGTGTGGCCCCTTCCACCAGCCGATCCGTGATGTCGGCGTTGAAGCGCGCGGCGAGCACCGCGACGCGCAGACCCTCCGCCTCGCGACTTCCGCGCGAGGCGGCGACGGGCGCTCCACCCTTCATAGAATGTGCCCCATCTTGGCGCGCTTCGTGTCCAGGTACCGCTCGTTGTGCTCTCCTGGCTCGACCCTCAAGGGCTCGCGACCGGTCACCTCGATGTCATACCCGTCGAGCCCGACGATCTTGCGCGGATTGTTCGTAAGCAGGCGGATCGAGTGCAGCCCCAGGTCGAGCAGGATCTGCGCGCCTATGCCGTAGTCGCGGAGGTCCGGCTTGAAGCCGAGCTCAGCGTTCGCCTCGACGGTGTCCATCCCTTCGTCCTGGAGGCGATAAGCCTTCAGCTTGTTCGCGAGTCCGATTCCCCGGCCTTCCTGGCGCAGGTACACGATCGCGCCGAGCCCTTCCTCCTCGATCTGCTGCATGGCGGCGGCGAGCTGCTCGCCGCAATCGCAGCGCAGGGATCCGAAGACATCGCCGGTCATGCACTCGGAGTGCATGCGCACGAGCACGTTGGCTTTTCCGGGCAGGTCGCCCTTCACCAGTGCAACGTGCTCGCGACCGTCGAGAATGCTCTGGTAGCCGATCACCCGAAAGTCACCGTGGCTGGTCGGGAGGCTGGCCTCGGTGATCCGTTCGATGATGCGCGTCTTCGTGAGTCGATAGGCGACGAGCTGCGCCACGGTGATGAAACGCAGCTTGTGTTCGGCGGCGAAGGTTTCGAGCTGCGGGCGGCGCGCCATCGTCCCATCGGTGTCCAGGATCTCGCAGATGACGCCCACCGGCGGCAAACCTGCGAGCATCGCCAGGTCCACCGAGGCCTCCGTCTGACCGACTCGGCGAAGCACGCCCCCTGCCTTCGCGCGAAGCGGGAAGATGTGTCCGGGACGGCGGAAGTCTCCTGGCGCCGAGGCGGGATCGACCATCAACTCGATCGTCTTGGCGCGGTCCTGTGCGCTGATCCCCGTCGTGACGCCGAAGCGGCGGTGCCCATCTACCGAGATGGTGAACGCGGTCCCCTGGGGATCGGTGTTCTTCTCGGTCATGAGCGGAAGCTCGAGGGCGTCGGCTCGCTCGGGGGTCAAGGCCACGCAAATCAGCCCGCGCCCGTATTTGGTCATGAAGTTGACGTGGTCGGGCGTGATGGCCGAGGCGGCCATGACCAGGTCCCCCTCGTTCTCCCGGTCCTCGTCATCGGCGACGATGATCATCTCGCCACGCCGGATGGCGTCGATGGCGTCTTCGACTCTGTCGAGCTTCATGTCGTTTGCCTCCCGTCCGCGCGAGCCGCCAACACCTTCGCCACGTACCTGCCGATCAGGTCCCCTTCCACATTGACCGCCGCACCCGCCGCGAGCCCGCCCAGGTTCGTGTGCGCGTGCGTATAGGGAATCACCCCAATCCGGCACAGATCCCGTCCTACGAGCTCGCTCACCGTGAGGCTCACCCCGTTGATGGCCACCGAGCCGCGCTCCACGGTGAGCGCCGCTACGTCCGACGGCAGCCGAAACTCCATCCTCCAGAACTCACCGTCCATAATACACTGCATGAGGTGTCCGATTCCATCGACGTGTCCTTGAACGAGATGCCCGTCGATCCTCGCATCGGCCCGCAGCGCCCGCTCCAGATTCACCCGGGCCCCGTTGGCGTACCCCCCAGCGATGGTACGCGCCAGTGTGGTGCCGATCACGTCCACCCCGAACCGATCGCCAGCGCGCGCGACCACGGTCAGGCAGGCGCCGTCGACCGCCACCGAGTCGCCGTCGCGCAGCTCGGGTACCAGCTCCGGCGCCACGACCCAGAAGCGGCGGGTGGACGCGCCGTCCTCGACGCCCTGCACGACCCCCATCGCCTCGACGATACCGGTGAACATCAGTCCTCCTGGCGGTCGAGGGTGAGCAACGTATCGCGCCCGTGCTGCTCCGGAGGGCAGGCAGGCGTGAAGTCGTCCCAGCGCAACCTGCCCGCGTCTGTGGGAAAGGCCGGAACGCCCTCCTCCCCGTAGGTCGCGGGCGCCACGAACGCATATAGCCGATGCACCCGGCGCTCGCGCAGCAGCGACTCGGCGAGCCGCGCACCGCCCTCGCACAGGATCGATCGCACGCCCACGTCCCAACACACTGCCAGCACCTCGCCCAGGTCGAGCCCACGTTCCGCAGCCCGAACCGGGTGAACGTGGGCTCCCGCCCCCTCGAGCCGCTCGATGTGCCCTTCGGCAACATCCTCGCGGACGAACACGTGCACGGGGGCGCTGGCGTGGTCGGTCAGCATCGCCGACCCGGTCGCCATGGTCGCGTCGGGATCGAGAACGATGCGGCGCGGCGCCTCTCGGCCGGCGGGCACCAGCCGGACCGTGAGCCGTGGATTGTCGGCTCTGACCGTTCCCGCCCCCACCATGAGCGCATCGAAACCAGTTCGGAGACGATGCGCCTCGGTCTCCGCCTCCGGCCCCGTCACGCGCGTACGCTCACCCGCTCGCGCAGCGATCTTGGCATCGAGCGTCATCGCGATTTTGAGAGCCACGAAGGGCGAAGCATGTCGTGAGGTGTGGAAGAACGCGGGATTCTCCGCGCGCCCGCGGCTCTCGGGCCAAACGGGACCGACCACCTCCACCCCCCCCGCACGCAAGGTATCCGCTCCTCCACCGGATTCCCGACCGGGGTCGCGCGCTCCAAAGACGACCCTGGCCACACCGGCCGCGAGCAGCGCCTGGGAGCAGGGCGGCGTCTTGCCGTGGTGGTTGCACGGCTCGAGCGACACGTAGGCGGTGGCTCCGCGCGCCTGGCCACGCGCCTCTTCGAGCGCGACGATCTCGGCGTGCGGACCGCCGAACGCCTGATGAAAGCCTTCGCCAACCGTACGGTCGTCCTTCACGATCACGCACCCCACCATCGGATTGGGATGCACCTGCCCCCAAGCGCGGCGCCCCAGCTTGCGCGCCCACTCGAGAAACGCGGCGTCGGCGAGCGTCAGGGACTCGGGGGACAGGCGCCCCTCTGCGGAGGCCACCTCAGAGCTTCAGCACGAGGGCGACGCTGCCGTACAGCGTCCGGTCCACGTCCGGCGAGGCGCCGGCTCCGGCTGTCACCGGCTCGAAGCCCCTCGCCCAGCCGACCTCTCCCGAGATCCATGCGATCACGCCGATCTGCTTCGCGAGGCCCCCGAAGTAGGTCACCCGGCTTCCATCGATCGTGGCCGTGTGGCTGGTGAAGCCGCCCCCCCCGTCGCTGGCTCGTACGGTCGTTTCAGCGGAGAAGTCGTCCCAGCCGAGGCCCGCCAAGACGCCGAAAGCGAACAGGTCCTTGCCGACCGTCGCCCGCAGGGATGTGACCGCGGGATCGGTGCGCACCTGAGACAGGTCCCCCGCTCCGACATCGCCGAACTGGAGCGCGCTTACGAAGCGCCGGCTCGCCGACACAGTCACCGCCGGGAGGGTGAACGACTCGCGCAGGATCCCGACACGGGCTCCGAGCGAGAACACCTCGGCCCGCCCGTCGAACCCGTCATCGCCCGACAAGAACAGGAACGCGCCCGATGCGAGCACATCCACGGAGAGCAGCCCCCCCACGGTGGGAAGGACCTGGAAGCCGTCGAAGATCCCGAGCGCGAGCGTCGCCTGCGCGGAAGACACCAGCCCCGACTCCTCGGGTCCACCCACCGAGGCGAGCGAGGGGCGCACTAGGCTCGCGCCTCCTGCCCGCAGGGACGCGGCCATACGCGGCATCCCCCCTAGGCGCCGTCCGAGCGTGGACGCCTGGCCGGATAACTCGGAGCCCGGCGCGGCGAGCAAGCCGACATAACCCGCCAGGTCGCGCCCCGTCCCCGCCGCCCGCGCGCACAGGGTCGCATCACCCGAGGCGGCCGCGCATTGGCCCGCGAGGCCGGACGCGGACTGAGCGCTACCGTCGCCGGGCGCCCACAGCAGGGCCACCAAGCCCAGCGGGGCGGCGACGCGTCGGATCATGCGTAAGTGACACCCTCGCCCGGGGTGATCGATCCGATGGCCCACCCGGTCACACCCACCCTGTGGGCGGCATCGATCACCGTAGACACGGACTTCGGCTCCACCACCGCGATCATGCCGATGCCCATGTTGAACACGCGGTCCATCTCCTCCTGCGCGACGCGGCCCCCGCGCTGGAGCGTCTGGAAGAGGGCTGGCACCGGCCACGCCGAGCGCTCGATCCTCGCGCCCAGCCCCGGAGGTAGCACGCGCGGGAGATTGCCCGGAACGCCGCCGCCGGTGATGTGCGCGAGACCCCGTACGATCCCCTTCGCGAGCGGTTCACGCAGGGCGGCCAGATAGCTGCGGTGCACCGCGAGCAACGCATCGGCCACCGAGCGCCCGGTACCCGGCAGTTCATCCCCGACGCCGAGTCCCATCTCGCCGAAGACGATGCGACGGGCGAGCGTGTACCCGTTCGTGTGCAGCCCCGAGGACTCGAGCCCAACCAGCGCGTCACCCGCGCGTATGGCCTTCCCATCCACGAGCTTCGCGCGCTCGACGACCCCGACGACGAAGCCCGCAAGGTCGTACTCGCCCGCAGCATAAAAGCCCGGCATCTGTGCGGTCTCGCCGCCGAGCAGCGCGCAACTATTGTCGCGACACCCCTGTGCTACGCCCCACACGATGTCCCGAACGACCTGCTCGTCCATCGCGGCAGCCGCGATGTAGTCGAGGAAGAAGAGCGGACGCGCCCCCTGTACGAGAATGTCGTTGACGCAGTGATTGACCAGGCACTGGCCCACCGTGTCGTGCCGTCCCGCCGTGAACGCGACCTTCAGCTTGGTGCCGACTCCGTCCGCGCTGGACACGAGCACGGGTGACTCGAGATCGGATGGCACGGAATACAACCCGCCGAAAGACCCCAGCTCGGACAGAGTGTTCTGGTCGCGCGTCGACGCAACCAATTCGCGCAAGCGTTCCTTGGCTCGCTCCGCCGCGTCGAGGTCGACGCCGGCATCCCGGTAGGAGAGTCCGGTCGCCACGCTCAGCGCTCCGCGAATGCACCCATGGGCGTCTCGAACGCCGTGAGCTCGCGGAACTGCAGAATGCGTTGCTCGATATCGGCGTGGGTCAGATCGATCAGCTTGCGCACGCTGAACTCCTCGACCACGTAGGACCCCATCACCGAGCCGCACACCATCGCACGGCGTAACTCATCCGGTTCGAGCGAGCCGGCCCGCGCGAGGTACCCCATGAAGCCCCCAGCGAAGGAGTCCCCCGCCCCGGTCGGGTCGAACACCGCCTCGAGGGGGAATCCGGGCACGAAGAAGAGCCAGTCCTCGGCGAAGAGGATCGCGCCATGCTCGCCTTTCTTGACCACGACGATCTGCGGGCCGCGCGACTGCACCCAACGCGCCGCCTTGAGCAGGTTCGGTTCGCCCGCGAGCTGGCGGATCTCCTCGTCGTTGATGATCAGGATGTGCACCCGACCGAGCAGGTCCAGCAGCGGCTCGCGGCGCCCCGTGATCCAATAGTTCATGGTGTCGCACGCCACCAACTCGGGAGCTTCGACCTGGTCGAGCACGTCGTGCTGGAGCTTGGGGTCGATGTTGCCGAGGAAGACGAACCGGGACGCCCTGAACGCAGGCGGGATCTTGGGCTGGAAGTCCGCGAACACGCCCAGCTTGGTCTCCAGCGAATCCCGCGAGTTGAGGTCGTAGTGATAACGACCGGCCCAGAAGAAGCTCTCCCCCTCGCGTCGTTCGATCCCGGTGAGGTCTGCGCCCCGCCGGGCCAAGAAGTCGAGCTCGGCGAGCGGGTAGTCGTCCCCCACCACACCCACGACCTGCACGGGGTGGAAGAGGCTGGCCGCTGCAGTGAAGTAGACGGCAGACCCTCCAATGACCCGCTCCGCCCGCCCAAAGGGGGTCTCCACCGAGTCCAGCGCCACGCTCCCGACGCAAAGGATCGGTCCACCGTTCACGGCGTGCGACACTACGCGGCCTCCTGCTCAGCGGGGCGTATCATGCGGGTCGGTGCATTGATGCCCAGGATCGTCAGCCCGTTGCGCAGTACCACCTGCACGGCGCGAGCGAGTGCCAAGCGTGCGGCGCGAAGGCG
>JBEBGN010000249.1:0-3165 GCA_040081395.1 Longimicrobiales bacterium | reverse complement strand
GTGAGCATGAGAGGGTTCTCGTACGAGAAGAATCTCACCGACGGATACTTCGATCCGGATTTCTATGGCATCGCCGAAGCGACGGCGCAGTGGCTGTACCGTCCGGGGGCCTGGTCCTTTCTCGCGGAACTCGCGCCGGGCGTGCAGCAGGTGCAGTCGTATGGCGACCCTGGCACTTCGCTCCGTTCCAGCTTGAGGACGGCGTATTCGTTCGGACCTGGGCGCGAACTGTCGCTGTCGTTCGGGTACTCGTCCGCCGGGTTGGCCTCTTTCGCTACCGGCACGGACTCGTACAGCTACACCGCATTCATCCTGGGCTCGAGCTGGGCGTTCTAGCCCAGCTCGAGTAGGTCCGAAGGGTCAGTTGCGGACGTCCACGTCGACGACCTTCACGCCACCGAGACCGGCCGCGACGTAGAGATGGCCTCCACGGTACACGACGTGGTTGGCCGACTCGAGGTTATCGAAGCGAAGCCGCCCGAGCACGGTGATCGTCATGGGGGCGCAGGAGCTGTCGTCGAAGTCGCGCGATCCGGCCGCGGCGTACACGCCGGCTTCACCGTTCGAGATGAACATCACGTCGTCGTCGACCGTCACGGAGTTGGTCACCACCACCGACGGGCTGAGGCCGAGCGACGCGGCGTTCGGGATCGGCACCGAGCCGATCACCTGGCCAGTGCTCAGGCACACGACCTGCACGCCTGCGGGGCCCGCGGCCACATATGCTTTGCCGCCGGAGACCTCCACCGTGTTCTTCGACTCCGCCACGTCCACCCCCGGCACGGACCACGTGTTCAGCAAGGTCATGGACCCGCCGGGGAAGGATCCCTCCTGAAACACCGCGAGGCGCCCGGGCATGCCCTGGAGCACGACCACGCGGTTGTTCGGTTCATCCCAAGACACCCAACGCGCGTCGTCGAGCGCGTACTGACCCCTGAGGGTCATGTCGTCCTCGTCGTACGCGGTGATGTGACCCGTGTTGCCGGTGGTGACGTACACCTCGTCCTCGGTTGCCATCAAGCTGGTGCCGGCGAAGCTGGTGAGCGCCACGCGCCGATTGCCTGCGTCGAGCAGACTGAAGCGATCGTTACGGATGCGAATGCGCTCCATGACTGCCGGGAACGGGAAGAGGAGGTCCGACGTCGAGGTAGCGGCGTAGGCATAGCTCCCGTTCGTGAATACTGCGTTCACGTCCGTGCCGAGGAACGCGACGGAGGAGCGGAGCTGGGGCCGGTTGTTCAGCAGCTTCGTGAAGTAGTCCAGACCACCGATCGCGGATAGGCCACGGAAATTGTAGCTGACGATCGCCTTTTCGCTGCCGGTCATCCAGATCGAGGTCGCCTGGACCAACTGGAGGCCCACGAGGGGCGGCGTGATCTCGGCTACCAGGGTCAGATCGATGTCCGACGGAGCCAACATCGGGCCCGCGCCGGCGGGTGCCGAGAGGCTGGCCGGACCCGAAACCGGCGAGGCCGGGTCCGGATCGATGGCGACGACGTCATTGGGATAGTCGACCCTCTCGCCCAGCATCGCGTCGTCGTTGGTGATGCTCATGCGCCCATCGGTCTCGAACCTGGGGCCGGTAGCCTGGTCGAAGCAGGACGAGGCGGCCGCGCTCAAGGCGACCAATAGGAAGAGGCGGCTCGAAAAGCCGGAAGTCCGCTCCTGGAGGAGGGCGGAGGGAAGTGACTTGGTCATGTTCTCGGAATCGCGCATGGGGGGGCTGCTCCTGCTCTTTGGACCGAAAGTACCGACGGCCGAGTGCCTACCCTAGCAAAATCTGAACCGTTCGGGCCCAGGGCCGTGCCCGTGGGAATCGGCCTGGGCATTGGGTTTTCCGGCCCAGCCCGAGGGTTCGTCGAGCATCCGTTGCCGGTCGGGGGCCCTCGTTGCCGCCTCAGCGGGGTCTTTCGGCGACCGGCGTGACCCGTAGTGGGTCCCCGGTTGAGGGGTCAGCCCGGGCGTGCGACCTTGGGACGCCACCAGCCGATCGACCCTTCCCGGATACCCCCATGCGATGCTTCGCCCTGATCCTCGCCCTGTCGGCGCTCGTCGCTCCCGTCGAAGGGACCGCCCAGGTTGCGCTCCTCGGCGGTGTCGGCGTGGGCCGGCCCATCGGCGATTTCGGTGACGCGGCCGGAACGGGCTGGCACGCTCTGGCGGGCATGCAAGTCGGGGTCCCAGCGATTCCGATCGCGCTGCGGGCCGACGGCGTGTATCACAGCTTCGGAGCACCCTCCGCTGGTTCGGCCAGCAGCATTCTCGCCGGAGCCGGGAGCCTCGTGGTCACACCTCCGGGAGTCGGGCTCGTGCCCTACTTCCTCGGAGGTGTCGGGCAATATCGCCTGAGCGTGGACCAGGCCGGCGTCGACCCGGTGACCGACAACGGCTTCCACGGCGCATTCGGCGTCAACATCGGAGCCATGGGCTTCGGTGGCTTCGCCGAGGTCCGGGTGGTGAACGTGAGCCAGAGCGCCGGAGACGCGCGCTTCGTGACCGCAACGCTCGGGCTTCGGCTCTAGACGGGACCTAGTACTCGGCCAGCTCGACGAGCGCCTCGAGCACGTCGCCGGTCTGCGGCAGGGTCGCGTCTTCGAGGCTCGGCGCGTATGCCACCCAGGTGTCGAGCGATGCCACCCGCCGCACGGGTCCGTCCAGCCACTCGAAGAGCTCGTCGGCAATTCGCGCGGCGATCTCCGCCCCGATTCCCCACGAGAGGCTGTCCTCGTGCACGATGAGGGCCTTACCCGTCTTCTTGACCGAGTCGGCGATCCTCTCCATGTCGAGAGGCTTCACGGTTCGTAGATCGATGACTTCTGCGGATACGCCATGCTCTTCGTGCGCGATCCGCGCGGCGTCCAGGGCGCGCTTCACGAGCGCGCCGCAGGTCACGATGGTTACGTCGGAGCCCTCGCGCCGCACCGCTGCCTTGCCGAACGGGATCATGAAATCGGGCCCGGGGTCACGGCTCTTGTTGTAGACCTGACGGTAGAGGTGTTTGTGCTCCAAGAAGAGCACGGGGTCCTCACAACGGATCGCGGTACGCAGGAGTCCGTTGGCGTCGAGCGCGGTCGAGGGCATGACCACGTGGAGTCCCGGACAGTGCGCGAAGATCGATTCGCCCGTCTGGGAGTGATAGATCGAGCCGCCCTTGAGGTAGCCGCC
>JBEBGN010000097.1:0-11958 GCA_040081395.1 Longimicrobiales bacterium | reverse complement strand
AACGAAACCGAGACGGTCCGGTTCGTCGCGGAGCGCGCGGGCCACTACTCGATGGTGTGCTTCATCCCCGGCCATAGCGCGATCGGCATGTGGCTGCACTTCATCGTGTCGACGGATGGCAGCATAGGCGTGCAAACGAGCTAGGCGCTCGCCAACGCTCCACGCGGTACTACGTGACGAGGGCCGCCCCGCCTGAGCGGGACGGCCCTCGGTCTTTCCGGGCCCGCAGTCAGGCCTGCTTCGCGGCCGCCTCGGCTTCGGCGAGGGTCGGGCCGTGCAGGTGCACGGGTGCTTCCTTCGGCTTCGCGCGCAGGTTGAGCAGCTCGACGAAGATGGAGAAGCCCATGGCGAAGTAGACGTACGCCTTCGGCACGTGCTGGCCCATCCCCTCCGCCACCAGCGTCATGCCGATGAGGAGGAGGAACGAGAGCGCGAGCATCTTCACGGTCGGGTGACGGCTCACGAACGCGCTCACGGGCGAGGCCGCGATGATCATGAAGGCGCCGGCGATGAGCACGGCGATGATCATGACCGGAAGGTGGTCGGCGATGCCGACCGCCGTGATCACGGAGTCCAGCGAGAAGACGATGTCGAGCAGCCCGATCTGCACGATGACCGAAGCGAAGGAGTCGGACCTGCCCAGGGCTTCGCGCGCATGCTCGTCTCCCTCGAGCTTGTGGTGGATCTCGCGCGTCGACTTGAAGAGCAGGAAGATGCCGCCGAAGATCAGGATCAAGTCGCGTCCCGAGAACGCGTGCCCGATCAGGGTGAAGAGCGGCGCGGTCAGCCGCATGATCCACACGATCGACGAGAGCAGCACGATCCGCATGCCCACCGCGAGGGTCAGGCCGAGCTTGCGGGCCCTGGCGCGCTGAGAGGGCTCCACGCGGTCGGCCAGGATCGCGACGAAGATGATGTTGTCGATGCCCAGGACGATCTCTAGGGTCGTCAGGGTCAGGAGCGCGATCCACGCTTCGGGGCTGAAGAGCCACTCCATGGGTCGGTTCGCCTGTCGAGGGAAGGGGTGGACGCTCGCGTGACCGCCGTTTCCGGCGGCCGAACAAGCTAGATGCGCTGGCGGCAGGGGCCCAGATGCATCCGGTAAGGGATTGGGAAACCACGCGGCACCGACCCGGGCACATAAGTATTGATTTGACGCATCAATATGATGCATCGTCCGGGGATGTCAGACGTCGCTGTCGTCATGAGCACTTTTCCGCGGATTCTTTTCGCCTGCCGGAGCCGTCAGCCCAAGGGGGTCGGCAACGGGCCGCGCGTCAGCGCGCACCAAGCCCACATCCTCGCCCAGCTCGACGTGGTCGACCCCGCGATGGTGGGGGAGTTGGCTGGGTCGTTGGGCGTGACCGCTTCGACCATGTCGCTGAATCTGAAGCGGCTTCGCGAGGCTGGGCTGGTGACCTGCGAGCGCGACCCTGAGGACCGCAGAGTGATGAACGTGCGCCTGACCGGGGCAGGGGAGTTGGCCCGAGACGCGGCCCGACCCTTGGACGCGGAGCGGGTCGAGGCCATGCTGGACGGGCTCTGGCCCGAGGACCGGCGGCGCGCGGTCGAAGCGCTCTCGGTGCTCGCGGACGCGGCAGAGATCCTGCTGGTGGGTGGAGGTGGTCGAGTCGGCTCGGGCGGAGGTGCTCATCACGGCTAGGGGAATCGGTCCCGTCTTCCCGTCCGTGACGGAGCGGGACCGACGCCGAAGTCGAAGTCATGTGGGCGGACACGACCTATGCGCAGGTCGCCGCCCTCTCGATCGCGAAGGTGACGTCGCCGTGGCGGACCCCGCAGGGGGCTCGCATCGGCTCCACGCTGGTAGAACTGGAGGGGCTGGCCGGCGCGCCGGTGCCGTTCTCGGGCTTCGGCTGGGACTACGGTGGGTCGGCCAACTGGGACGAGGGGGGGGGGCGCCGTGGGCATCCATCTGCTGCCCATCCCCGGGACCGATGCCTCCGTGGTGTCCGACCCCCGCTACCCTGAGATTCTCGGTGACCGGGTGGTGACTTCCGACCATCCCCTCGTCCGTAAGATGACGATCATGGTCGATCGGATCGACCTTGCAGGCCCCGGCGACCGCAGGACGGAATACGAGTGCCCGCCGAACGCGGAAGCAGTCTGCAACCATTCCGCCGTGACACTCGTCTATAAGCCTCGAGGGGCCAGTTCGGTGAGCTGACGGGCTACGAGGCAGGCCCGGCAACAACAAACGGGGGCCGGAATGGCGGACGACAAGACGTTGATCTCGTTGGAGGGACTGTCGAAGGTGTTCTTCACCGAGGAGGTGGAGACGCACGCGCTCGCCAACATCAATCTCGGGATCAGGGCGGGGGAGTTCGTGTCGATCGCCGGGCCCTCCGGGTGCGGCAAGACGACCCTGCTCTCGATCCTGGGACTGCTCGACAGCCCGACCGGCGGCAAGTACGTGCTCGACGGCACACCGGTCGAGAACCTGACGGCGAGCCAACGTGCCAAGATCAGGAACCAGGCGATCGGGTTCATTTTTCAGGCGTTCAACCTGATCGGTGATCTGACCGTGTTCGAGAACGTCGAGCTGCCGCTCACCTACCGGGGCATGGGCGGGAGCGAGCGGAAGGAGCGCGTGCAAGCTGCGCTCGAGCGCGTGGGAATGGCGCACCGGACGAGTCACTATCCGAGCCAGCTGTCGGGCGGTCAGCAGCAGCGCGTGGCGGTCGCGAGGGCGATCGTGGGGAAGCCGCTCATCCTACTCGCGGACGAGCCGACCGGTAACCTCGACTCGAAGAACGGCGGCGCCGTCATCGACCTCCTGAAGGAGCTGCACGCCGAGGGTGCGACCATCTGCATGGTGACACACGATCCCCGCTACGCGCACGTCGCCGACCGCTCCATCCACTTGTTCGACGGCCAGGTGGTCAGCGAGGACCGGGCGCAGAAGCACGCGCTCGAGGAAGCCGGGTTCGACATGGCATGATGAACGGGCTTCACCAATCATGAGCCTCTTCATCGCGTGGCCTTGGCTGGCACTTATTCCGGCGGTGACGTTTTTGGCACTCTACCCGGGCTCGCGAAGGAAGCGTGTCGCCGCCGCTGGGCTCCTGTGGGGCGCGTACGGAGCGTACGAGTACGGCATGCAACGGCGGTGGTTGTGCACGGGTGAGTGCAACATCCGCGTCGACCTGCTTCTATTGTACCCGGCTCTGATCGCTCTCTCGGTAGCTGCCGTGGTCGCGGTCATCCGGGCGCGCCGCCCGACCGCGCGGTGAGCGCGCGGCGGTCACGCTCGGGAGCCTTCGAACCTCAGGATTGGAGGCAGCTCAAGGTCTTCGCGCTCGCGGCTCGTTGGCTCGCGCGATCAACCCCGGGTCATCTCGACCATTGTTTCGCGGAAGCCTGCGCGTGCGAACAGACGTCTCGCCGGCTCGTTCCTCGTCGCAGCCGAAAGCACGATCTGCGGGACGCCCCGGGCCGTCATCGCAGCGAGGGTCGCGTCGAGTAGCCGCTGGCCGACTCCGCGGCCGCGATGTTGGCCGTCGACGACGATGTCGTGAAGGACGCCAGCGGGCCCGCGCAGCGACATGTAGTCGAGTCCTTGGATTTCCGAATAGCTATAGGCGATCACCTCATCGTCCAGCTCGGCGACGAGGAGGATCACGCTGGTCCTTCCGAGCTGCGAACCCAGAAACGATGCGTACCCCCGCTCTGTTTCGCTGGACGGCGCCATGAAGCGCTTCGCGTCGAGCTCGTGATGCGTGTGGACCAGGAGCGCCCCCAACCTGCCCATCGCCGGGGTGTCGGCTGGGGTCGCGGCACGGATGATCGGGGGGGCCGTTCGCGAAGTGTTCATGCCCCATAGTACGGGACTATTGTAGGGCATGGGGATCTCGCACCTCCCATCCAGAATGGCCGGAGACCATGACCGCCTTCCTCTACGCGGGTATCGGCTCGCTTCTCCTGGTGTCGGCGCTGACCGTTTGGGAACTCTTCGAGGCCAAGCGGCTCGAGGCTCGCCTGGGCGCGGAAGTGAGCTGGCACCGTGCCGCCGGTGCGCTTCGACGACGCTTGCTCGACCAGTCGCGCTCGGAGTATCCGGACGAGTGGCATCAGGGGATTCGCCGTCTGCAAACCGTGAGCCTGGTGCGTGTGATCGCCGCCTTCGTCGCGGTGGCCTTTTTCGGCGCCGTGATCTTCTAGGGCGCCCGCCACGGCGTTGGACGCTCCGCCCCGTGAGTACGGGCCTTCGGAGCGGCGATCTGTCTAGAGCGTTTTGCTGGCGTGCCGGGTCGAGTGCGGCCTATCCTGGGCCACTACTTGTGCCCGTCGTTCACGGATGATTCGCGGATGAGCGTGCTGACGCTCCTCAGTCCAGTGGCGCTCCTCGTGGGCCTCGTGCTGGCGGTGGCGTACGCCCGACGTCAGTTCCGGCCGCAGCGTCGGGACGAGCGCGACCTCCGCGTGCACCTCATGGACGCTCAGGGCCGACTCCCCCCTACCCGCCCGGGCGACCGACCCAGGGGGGACCGTCGGCCTGGTGACCCCCGCCGGGGAGGGGGCGGACCGAACGCTGGGCGGGACGGTGCCCCGAACGGCAATGGCGATGACTGAGTCGATCGGTCGGATCGTCCGCTTCGCATCGGTCGGGCTGTTGACGATCGCGCTGGCGCGGCCCGCGCGAGCCCAAAGTCCCGAAGCGCCGCCCTGTCGATCCGAGGTGTTTCGCGGCCGGGTCAACGCCGGGGACGACTTCGCGGTCTCAATTTCGCCAACGCTGACCTTCCGACTCGATTCAGAAGCGGTGGCGGCTAACCCCGCCGGGTGGACCATGCGGATCACGGGTGTGCCCGCGAGCCAGATACCCGTTGCGCCCCCGGAGCACGAAAAACTGGAAGCGCTCCTCCTCGAGCAGGCGGGCGCGCTCCTCGAACGCTTCGGTGACACGTTCTACGCACTCGGCCTCTACCTGGAGGCGGATGGTGAGCCGCTCGGCGTTTCGGCTCGGGCCTGGCCGTCCTTCGACGCTCCGCCCGAGGAGTGGGCAGACAGCCTAGTCGCCGGAATGGAAGAGTACCGTGCCGACATGCATTCGGCGGCCTATCTCCTCGACGAGTGGCGAACCGTCGATCCGGCGCGAGAGGACAGCACGTTCGCCGTCTTCCACTTCGAGACGCCCACCGGCCTCTGCCTGGAGACCAACTGGCGCTACGCTTGGAGCCCCGACGGGCACATTGTGTGGATGCCCGAAGAGCGACGCATCTGTGAAGTGCGGATATGGAGGTGAGGCGCTTGTCACGCGCACGATGGGACGCCCCCGACGCCTAAACATTGCGTCGAGCCCCCCGCTCCGTGAGAATCGGCATTCACCCTGTCCAGGAGATGCCGGATGCGCGTCCCTCGTTCGTCCCTCGTACTGTTCGCGGTCGCGCTCGCTGTGCCTCTTCCGGCGCTTTCCCAGATCTGCCGCGGTACCGTGCCGCTTGCAGGGTCGATCGGCAACGTGAATGCCGCCGTCGCGCTTTTCGACGATGGCCGCACCTACGGGGGCGCGGTCACGGTCGGCTCTACCATCTTCGGGTCGGCATCGTATGGGTATACCGAGTATGACGTGGGCACAGGCATCCATCTGAATTCCCTGGGGGGCTCGATCGGGTACGAGATGACCCAGGGGGAATCGGGGCTGAGCGTGTGCCCGATCGTCGGCGTGGGATACGGATGGGGGTTCGAGATCGTGGGTGTCGACTTCACCACCATGGCGCTCACGGGAGGGGCGGGGCTGGGATACAGGATCGAGATCGAGCCCGGCGTGTTCGTGATCCCCTCCTCGGAGGTCGTGGTGGCGCGTGATCGCATCCGCACCGATGCGGGGGCGTCTGGGACGGCCGACACGTACGACACCTATGGACTGGTTACCCTGTCCATGGGATTCCTCATGCGTCGCCAACGCGCTGCCCTGGCGCCGAGCGTGCAGATACCGGTCGCGTCGGACGGGGGGTCCGCCGTGTTCGGTATCGGCGTCACGCTCGCCTTCGGCCGCTGAGCCCCATTCGATGCCGGGACGCAAACAGAGCTACGAAGGGCCGGGTTTCGCCGTCTCGTTCGACCCCCAAGTCTGCACGCACTCGGGGGCTTGCGTGCGCGGGCTGCACGCGGTGTTCGATGTGTCGAGGAAGCGTTGGATCGACGTGAAGGCTGCGCCGGCCGACCAGATCGAGGCGCAGGTCGGCCGCTGTCCCTCCGGGGCCCTCCAGTTCGTGCGCCGGTCGGGGGAGTAGCTCCGATGCCCTCGGGATTTCTCGGCGGTCGTGGAAGCCTCCTCGTCGACGTCGTCTTCGTCTGTAACCTGATCGCGCCGGCGTGGGCGCTCGTCGCGGCTTCCGCGGCGCGACGCGGCGAGCACGCCAAGCATATGCGTCTCCAGCTGACGCTTTGGGCGGTCATGATCGCGAATCTCCTCCTCCTCGAGGGCCACATCCGGCTGAGCGGTGGCTCGGGGAGTGTCACCGCAGGGTCCCCCTATGCGGGCACCACCCTGATGACCGTGGTGTTTCTCGCGCACGTGGTCCCCGCGGTGGCGACGTACATGGTTTGGTCTGGGCTGGTGTTCGTCACGTATCGCCGCCGCGCGAGCCTGGGCGGGTTTGGTCCACGCCACCGCGCGCTGGGGAAGGCCGTGATCGGCGGATTGGTTTGGACTGCGCTCAGCGCATGCGCCATCTACTACCTCACCTTCCTGGCGTGACACCGGGAGCGCGCCCGGAGGGAGAGCTGGCCAACGGCGTCAGTCACGGCGTGGGCCTGCTCCTGGCCATCGCCGCCACTCCGCTGCTCATCCTCGGGGCTGTCGAACGAGGTGGCGCCGCCGATGTCGTCGGGGGCAGCGTGTTCGGTGCGAGTTTGATCCTGCTGTATATGGCGTCGACGCTGTTCCACCTCGCGCGCGAGCCGCGCTGGCGCGAGCGACTCCAGCGTCTCGATCACGCCGCGATCTTCGTGCTCATCGCCGGCACCTACACGCCCTTCACGCTGGGGGTGCTCGGCGGGCCCTGGGGGTGGACGCTCTTCGGCCTGGTGTGGGGCGTGGCCGCAGTAGGCATCTCCACGAAACTGGCTGTGGGCGTGCGCCACCCGCGTGTTTCGCTCGCGGCGTACCTGATCATGGGGTGGCTGGTTCTGATCGCGATCGTGCCGCTCGTGGCCCGCATGGAGACTCGGGGGCTCGTCTGGCTCGTGCTCGGCGGGCTGGCCTATTCGATCGGCGCCGCCGTGTACGCGCGGCCCGACATCCGCCACAGCCACCTCGTGTGGCACCTATTCGTGTTGGGCGGCTCGACCTGCCACTTCTTCGCGGCGCTCTGGTACTCGGCCTGAAGCTCGGCTGCGTCTGCTGGCCGCTACTCTTCCAGCCGCGGATACTCGCCCGGCAAGTTGTAGGCGCGCACGTTCAGCGTCGGGTCGTTCTGGTCCTTCCGCTCGGCCATGAGGAACGTGTAGTACCCGCACGACCGGCTCGTCGGGTGCTGTCGGCAGATCGAGGGGCGCTGCCCATGGATCGTGCACAGCCGCGTTTTCAAGTCGAGGAAACGGCAAGCCGTTCCGAAGATCTCGTCCTTCTGGTGTCGAAGAACACGCTCCCGCTTGGTCCAACCGGGCTTGGTGAACTTGCGGCGCGCGGCGGTCTCGGTGAGGCCGAAGTGCTTGGCGAGTCGCGCCACGTCCCGCTGGGTCACGGGGATGCGCGGATAGGTGCAGCAGTACGACGGGCAGTTCATGCAGTCGTACAGGATCGGGAGGGCCATGCGCCAAGGTAAAGCATTGCGCGGCGCCCGGGTAAGGCCGTAGTCATGCCCGATGTTTCGCCGTCACGTGCTCGCGTTCGCACTCGCCGCTCTGAGCGCCACGTCGGCGTCCGGACAGGGGGTTCCTCCGGCCCTGCTCACCCGAGCGGAACGCACCGAGTTCCGCGAGACGAGTAGCTACGCGGAGGTCATGGCCCTGGCCCAGCTGCTGGCGGCCGCCCGCGCGGACGACGTGCACCTCACGACCATGGGCGTCACGAACGAAGGGCGCGAGCTGCCGCTCCTGGTCGTCGGTGCGCCGGACTTCACGATCCAGGCCGTGATGGGCACCGGCAAGACGCGCGTCTACCTGCAAGCGAACATCCACGCTGGGGAGGTCGAGGGTAAGGAGGTGCTCCTCATGCTGGTGCGCGACTATCTCGCGGGCCTGAACCGGAGATGGACCGACGACCTCGTACTCCTGGTCCAGCCCATCTACAACGCGGACGGGAACGAGAGGGTCGCGCTCGACAATCGACCCCTCCAGCACGGCCCGATCGGCGGTATGGGTCAGCGGCCCAACGCGCAGGGGCTCGACCTCAATCGCGACCACATGAAGCTCGACTCGCCGGAAGCGCGCGCGTTCACGGCCATGATGAGCGCCTACGATCCGCACGTGGTGGTGGATCTACACACGACGAACGGCACCGACCATGCCTATCATCTGACGTACGCGACACCGCTGCACCCGAACACGCCCCCCGCGATCGACGCCTTCCTGCGCGAGCGGTGGATCCCCGAGGTGACTCGGCGCATCGAGGCTCGCAACGGCTGGAAGTTCTACTACTACGGCAACCTGAGCGGGGACCCGCAGGGGTGGTACACGTTCGATCACCGCCCGCGCTTCAACAACAACTACGTCGGTCTGCGGAATCGGTTCGCCATCCTCTCCGAGGCCTACGCGTACCTGACCTTCGAGGAACGAGTGCGCGTCACGCGACAGTTCGTCGAGGAGGTGCTCGACTTCGCGGCCGCGAATGCAACCGAGATTCGGGAGGTCGTCGCCGCAGCGGATGCCGAGTCGGTCCCGGGTCGCGAGCTCGCCGTGCGGGCCGGCTTCCGGCGATCGGCCGAGCCGGTGGCGATCCTGCTCGGCGCGGTCGAAGAGGAGCCACACCCGGTCACCGGGCTGCCGATGCATCGGCGATTGGAGGTCGAGACGCCGACCCCGATGTACGAGTTCGGCGCGTTCGATGCGACGGAGACCGCGGTGGCCCCCTCCGCCTACTATCTGCCGGAGATGTCGTTCGAGGTCCTCGAGCGACTCGTCCAGCACGGCGTACGCCTGGAGCGGACCGGCGACGCGCGGCAGATGGCGCTCGAGCGCTTTCGTATCGACTCGACCTCCGTCTCCCAGCGGCCGTTCCAGGGGCGTACCGAGCGCACTGTCTGGGGCGCCTGGGTTGTCGCCACGGAGACGCTGCCCGCGGGGACGACGGTCGTGCCCCTGAACCAGCCGCTCGCGCGGCTCGCGTTCACGCTGCTGGAGCCCCGCTCGGACGATGGTCTCGCCGACTGGGGATTCTTCGACGCGGAGGTCGAGAGCGGCGAGTACCCCGTGCTGAGGGCGCTTGCGCGCTAGTTCGTTCGACCTTCCGGGTGCTCGACCTTGTGGAAGACGTGCACCTCGCGGTCCTGGAGGTGCGCAAGGATCGCGTCGAAGCAGTCCTTCCGCCGTCCGACGAACTCGGGCGGGACGACGCCGGGTTCGTTCCACAGCCCCTTCGCCAGCAGGTGCACCATCGCCGTGCACGTGTATCCCGTCGTGCGCGCCATCGACGAGGTCTCGGTGTCGGTGTGGTAGTAGTCGAGCACGTTGTACGTGTGGCGAACGGCCCGACCGTCCTTCGTGCCTTCCAAGACGATGCGCATGACCGTGAGGTCGGGCTCGCCGTCCTCGAAGTGCCACGCGCTGAACAGGAGGGACTCGGTCACGTCGCGTGGGCGGACCATCCCGGACGCGACCTGGATCTCTTCGGTGGAGAAGAATCCGGCGTCGCGGAGTACGCGCATTCGCTCGGCGTGGCCGGGGTAGCGGAGTGTCTTCTCGACCATGTTGGGCGTGCGGCAGGTCTTGAGCAAAGAGCGCAGCCCGTCCGTGTTGAACGCTTCGAGCGATCCCAGTCCGGGGAAGTCGACCAGCTCGATCCCCGTCAGAGCGGGTAGCGTCACCTCTACGCCGTGACGGCGTAGGCGCGCAGGGCGCATGTACTCCTCGATCACGTCCCCCGGCGAGAAGAGCGCCTTGTACTCCCAGGGCCAGGTGCGCTCCACCGGGAGTCCGCCCACCAGACAGTGGAAGGAAGAGGTATCGTCGAGGTCGGCCTCCATGCGGCCGAGCACGAGGTTCGAGAGGCCCGGCGCGATGCCGCAGTCGACGAGGCATGGCACGCCCGCCTGCCGGGCGAGCGCGTCGAGCCCGAACGCGTCCTGCGGGAAGAACGAGATATCGACCATGGGCCGGCCGGCGCGTAGCACCGTCTCGACGGTCCGATAGCCCAGGAAGCCGGGCACCGCGCCTACCACGAGGTCCGCGTCCTTCACGGCCTTGGTGACGTTCTTCGAGTCCGACAGGTCGGCGATCACTCCGTCCGCCCCCACCTCCGTCAGTCGCTCCACACGGATGGGGTCGACGTCGACAACCAGCACGGAGAAGTCGTCTTCGGCGGCGAGGTCACGCACGATGGCGCCCCCCACTCGGCCGCCGCCCAGCACAACGATCCTCAGAGCGTCCTCCCCTGCGCAGGATTCCCGAAACCGAGCGAAAAATCAGGAAGGAATGCCGAGGGTGTGCAAGGGGGCCGGGCTCTGCCGTCACATGGACAGAGCAAGGATCCAACGGATGGAGGTGCGTGTGGGCACGAGGATCGCGGCGCGGCGGGCGTTCTTGGCGTTGGCGGTGTGTGCGGTGGGGGCCGCGCCGGGAGCGGGGCAGGGCTGGGTCGAGCCGGGTGTCGACCGGGGCGGATTCGCGGTCGACCGGACGCGGAGCGAGGTGACGGTCCGGATCGAAGGCCGTGTCGCACAGATCGAGGTGTCGGAATGGTTCGTGAATCGCGGCCGGCGCCTTGCCGAGGGGGACTACCTCTACCCACTGCCCGGCGAAGCCGTCTTCCAGGGCTTCTCGCTCTTCCAGGGGGACGCGGAGCTGCGCGGCGAGATCATGGATGCCGATCGCGCGCGCCACATCTACGAGGAGATCGTGCGTAAGCGCATGGATCCGGCGCTCATCGAGCTGGCCGGCCATGGACTGCTGCGCGCGCGCATCTTCCCCATCCAGCCCGGTGAAGAGCGGCGCGTGACCCTCCGCTACACGCAGGTGCTCGAGCGAGCGGGTAACGCGCTCCAGCTTCTCTATGCAGGAGGCGTGCGCCACGCGGAAGGCGGCGTCGCCCAGCACGGTCGCGAGCCCGAGCGGCGGCAGCGCCCCGAAGACGTGCGCTCGCGTTTCGAGGTTCGTGTTGCCGACGCCTCGCAGTTCCTCGATCCGTTCTCGCCCACCCACGACATCGAAGTCGATCGCGAGGGCGAGCGCATGACGATCGTCGTCGAAGACGAGGTCGTCGGGCGGCTCTCCATGTTCTTCCCCCTCTCGGGAGACGCGGTGGGGCTCTCGGTCGCTACGCACCGGCCTGCCGGCGAAGACGGTTACTTCATGCTTACGCTCTCGCCGAACCGGGACTCCGGTGCGCGCGAGCCGCGCGACGTGACCGTGGTCGTGGATGTGTCGGGCTCGATGTCCGGCGAGAAGATCGAGCAAGCTCGCCAGGCGCTACACCAGCTCCTCGGCTCCCTCGCTCCGGAGGACCGCTTCCGCCTGGTCGCGTTCTCGAACGCGGTGCGGGCGCAATCGGCGGACTGGAGTCCGGCGCGCGGCGCAGCGCTCGATCGCGCACGCGCCTGGGTGGACGGCTTGGTGGCGGACGGCGGTACGAACATCGCGGGCGCACTCGAGGAGGCGTTCCGCTTGGAGAGCGCTCGGGGGCGCCTGCCGGTGGTGCTCTTCATGACCGACGGACTTCCCTCGGTCGGCGAAGAGTCGCCGGAGCGGCTCGCCGACATGGCGGAGCGGCGCGCCGGTCGCGCGAGGGTGTTCGCGTTCGGGGTGGGGCACGACGTGAACACGCACCTGCTGGACCGC
>JBEBGN010000248.1:0-3198 GCA_040081395.1 Longimicrobiales bacterium | reverse complement strand
GATTGCGAGCACGACGACCGTTGCGACCAAATGGGGACCATAGGTCCGGTTCGCGAGGGGCCGACGGCGCTGGACCACCGCGACGATGTGCGTGATCGCTAGGGCGAGCACCATCATCGTGATGTGCCCGGCGAGCTGCGGGTAGAACGTGCTCGTGAAGAGGTGGGCGACACCCAGGAGAACGGTGAGGTCGAGTGCGCCGGTGAACGCGGTCGCGAGGATGCGCATGCGCGCGTCGTAGGGTCGCTTGGTGGCGAGTCCGTACGCGGCGTAGGCGATCACCACGATTCCGAGGAGCAGGACCAGGTAACGGAAGCCGGAGTGAGCGCTGAGCAGCATGGCGGGCGGGGTCCCGGTTGTGGGGTCTTATTCGGCTGGGCCAAAGGTCACTTCGGTACTGGGTCCCGTCACCTCGAGCGCCCGTTCACTGCGCCGGGTCGCGTCCACATTCCACACGGAGAGCGTGTAGGAGCCGGGGGGCACGTCGTTCAGGCGGAACGCTCCGGCGTTGTCGGCGAACACGACGTACGGCGCCGATGTCACGAAGACGAAGGCGCGCATGCCGGGGTGGTGATCGCACGTCACCTCGTACCCGCCCTCCCTGTCGAACAGGAAGTCGGCGTGAGCACCGGGGTCGGTCTCGGCGTCCAGCACGGTCGAGTCGTTGTCCGAGAACGCTAGTCTCACATTGTGCGTGATGGTCTCGCTGTTGGTGAACGACACCGTCTCGCCGGTGCGCGCGAGTAGGAACGTTGGGGAGAACGCAAGGCCGAGCTGGTCCATCGTGGGGCTCTCCCGCGGAGGGAGCGGCACCGGGGCTCCCGCAGGACGGAGCATGACGACGGACGGGGTGCCACCTGCCGCGCTCGGGGCGGTCCCGAAGACCCCCTGCGGCGCGAGCGCGGTCTCGGGAGGCGGGGCGTCGGACGGTTCCCCTCCTCCACAGGCCGAGAGGGCAATGACGGCGCCCACCAGGATGCCCGGGCGGCTGCGGCGTTGGACGAGGGGTGGGGCAAACAGGGTCATGGCGCTGTTGTCGGAGGCGGGTTCGGTCCGCCGGCGTGCGTGGCCGGCCGACTCGCGGCCCCGTATACGCCGCGCCGTAGGCCAGGGTCCGCCGGCACGAGCTGGCCCGCCCCGGGGGCCGCTCACGACGGCGGGGCGGCCGAAGTGCCTTCGCCCAGGGCTCCGCGCACGACCCGTAGGACCTCCTCGTCCATGTCCTCCACGCCGAGCATCCAACGGAGGTAGTCGGGGGCATCCCTCGAGACCTCTGCGAGGGTCTGCCCGCGGTGCTTCCCCCGGCGGAAGATGCGCTCTTCGGGCGGCCCCTTGAACCAGCGATCGAGCTCGGTCCGAAAGGGCGCGTAGGTCTCGCAGTATTCGTGCAACGCATCGATACTCTTGGGGATATGCGGGTACCGTGCGAGTTCCGCTCCGAGAACCGCGGCAGCGGTGCGGATGTCGCCGAGCGCGGTATGTGCTTCCTCGTGCTCGCGTCCGAGATAGAAGCGTGCCGCCGCCGAAAGGTCCCGCGGCTCTTCGCGATGGAAGATCGTCTGCACGTCCAGGACTCGCCGACCCTCGAGGGAGAAGTCGACGTCGCAGCGGCGGAACTCGTAGATGAGCATATGCAGATCGAAGCGCCGGATGTTGAAGCCGGCCAAGTCGCATCCGTCGAAGCCGTCGGCGAGGTTCCTGGCCGTGCGGCAGAACGACACCTCATTGGCCACGTCGGCGTCGGTGATCCCATGCACCGCCGTGGCTTCCTTGGGAATAGGAATGCCGGGATTGAAGCGGCGCGTCCGCTCCAGGACGTCCCCTTGCGGAGTCACCTTGATGAAGGCGAGCTCGATGATGCGATCGTTCTTGAGATCGAGGCCCGTGGTCTCGATGTCGAAGAAGACGAGCGGACGGTCGAGGGCGAACGGTAGTTGCATGGACGGGTCAAGCTAGTTAGAAGCCACTCCATGAGCGACATGATGAAAGCGATCGTGATGCGGGCTCCGGGCGGCCCCGAGGTGCTGGAGCTGCGTGACGTGCCCCGTCCCGACCCCGGCCCTGGTGAGGTACGTGTGCGCGTAGCCGCCTCCGGGCTCAACCGTGCCGATTTGAGCCAACGTTTGGGTCGCTACCCCGCTCCGCCAGGGTCGCCGCAGGACATCCTCGGACTGGAGTTGTCGGGCACCGTCGACGCCCTCGGGGTTGGTGCTCGCGGGATTGCAGTGGGGGACCGGGTCATAGGGGTGCTGGGCGGTGGTGGATACGCCGAGTACGCGCTGTCTCCGGCGGAGACGCTCGTGCGCGCCCCCGCGGGCATGTCATTGACGACCGCGGGTGCGGTTCCCGAGGTCTTCATGACGGCCTACGACGCTGCATTCCTCCAGGAAGGCCTGAAGGCGGGGGAGACGCTGCTCGTGCACGCGGTGGGGAGCGGTGTGGGCACCGCCGCCGTGCAGCTCGCTCGGCGCGCGGGCGCTACGGTCATCGGCACCTCGCGCACCGAGGACAAGCTTGCACGTGCCGCCGAGCTGGGCCTCGATCACGGCGTGGTCGCGGATGACCGCTGGCCGGATCGTGTGCTCGAGTTGACAGAAGGGCGAGGGGTCGACGTGATCATGGACCTCGTGGGAGGCGCCTACCTCGCAGGCAATCAGCGCGTGGTGGCCGAGCGCGGCCGCCACATCGTCGTGGGGGTGCCTGCGGGGAGCGAGGCCAACTTCAGCCTGCGTGCACTGATGGGGCGGCGCGCGTCGATCCGCGGCACGGTGCTGCGCGCGCGATCGGTGGCGGAGAAGGTGGCACTCGCGCGCGCGTTCGAGCGCGACGTCCTCCCCGCTTTCGAGGCGGGCGAGCTGCGACCCGTGATCGAAAGAGTCTTTCCGGCGAGCGCGGTCGCTAAGGCGCACCGGCTCATGGAGTCCAACGAGAGCTTCGGGAAGATCCTGCTGGAGTGGTGAAGAGGCAGGACTCTACTCGGTCTTCGGCTCTTCCTCAGCGAAGCCGAGCGCCCTCAGCACCAACTCCTCCTGCTGGCGGGCGTGCTCCTTCGATTTTCCCTCGGCCGGGCTCGCGCGCTCGGGCCGCGCCACATAGGCGAGCGGAATGCGTCGGGGTACCGCCGCGCGCAGACGCGGTCCGATGTAGGTGAGCGCCCCCATGTTGCGCGGCTCCTCCTGCGCCCAGACGACTTCGCGC
>JBEBGN010000096.1:0-12046 GCA_040081395.1 Longimicrobiales bacterium | reverse complement strand
CCCCCTAGCCTTCCCCCCTCGTACTTAACAACATGAAGGTGCTGTGCGGACCCCCAGTCCGACCCCTCCAGTAGCCGGAGAATCGCCGTGATCGACCTCGCCAAGGTGTCCATCCGTTTCGCGCTTGCATGCGCCACCGTCCTACCGCTCGTCGCGCCGCGCACGCTCGACGCGCAGGTGAGTATGGCCGCTGCGGCCACTGCACCGGGCGCGAGACAGCTGCACCTCTTCGACGCCCGCGACTTCGGCATCGATCCGACGACGGTCACGTTCTCCAAGGACATCGCGCCGATCCTGCAGCGCAGCTGCGAGAACTGCCACCGCCCGAACGGTGGTGGGCCGATGTCGCTGGTGACCTATGAGGACGTCCGCCGCTATGCGGGCCGCATCCGGGACCGCACGGCCATCCGCGACCGCATGGGCGCCATGCCGCCGTGGTATGCCGAGAAGAACATCGGCATTCAGCACTACAAGAATGATCCGTCGCTCTCCGACGAAGAGTTGGCGAAGATCCAGGCATGGGTCGCCAACGGTGCGCCCCAGGGCGACCCGGCGGACATGCCTGCCCCACGCGTCTGGGGGGTGGGGGACGAGTGGACGATCCGGCCGGACCTGGTCGTTAGTTCCGAACAGATGACGGTGGATGGAAACGCGCCCGATTGGTGGGGAGAGATCGCGAGCATCCCGATCCCGCTCGAGGCCGATCGCTACGTACGCGCTGTCCAGATCCGCGAGGTGAATGACGTCCCGGTGAACGGCGAGGGGAACCGCGCCACGGTTGGTGGAAAGTACGTCGTCCACCACCTGATCTGGCGCACCGAACTCACCGACGGCACGCAGCAGACGGCGTTCCCCGTGCACGAGGTCGGCCGCAATGCCGACGTGTTCGCGGAGGGCGCGGGCCGACTCCTGCGGGCCGGCTCGCAGATCGCGTCCGAGTCGGTGCACCTCCACTCCAATGGACGCCCGACCAACAGCCGTCTGGAGTTCGCCTTCGAGTTCTTCCCCGAGGGTTACGAGCCGCTCTACCGCGGCGGCATCACCTCGCTGGCCAACGGGACCGATATCGATATTCGCGGCGGTGAGGCGGGCCAGGAGTTGGACGCATACACGGTCGTCACGCGGCCCACGAAGATCATCAGCTTCGAGCCGCACCTGCACGCTCCGGGTGAGCGTATGTGCCTGGAGATGATCTGGGGCTTCAAGTCCGAGACGCTCTCCTGCGTCGGGTACGACCACAACTGGGTGCGGACCTACGTCTTCGCGGACGACTATCAGCCGCTGGTGCCGCCGGGCGCGATCCTGCACATCCGCGGCTACATGAACAACTCCGAGACCAACGGCAACGTGCCGGACTCGCGGAACTGGCAGGGCGCAGGAAACCGCTCGGTGGGGAACATGTTCATCGACCTGGGTGAGCGCGTGACCATGACCGAGGAGCAGTTCACCAAGGAAGTGGAGGAGCGCGCCGCGAAGTTCCAGCTGACCAAGAACGACTACATGATCGGCTGCCCCCTCTGCCTTGCGGCTATTCCGGCGCCCGGAGCACGCCCGCTCGCGTCGACGCAGCAGCAGCAACAGGACAACTGAGACTCGGAAGAGATGATCGGAATGAGGATGAAGTTCGAAGCGGTTCGCGCGGCCGCCCTGGGTGCGGTAGTCATGTTGGGAGTCGCCATCGCGCCACATGACGCCGGCGCGCAGGGGCTGACGTTCAGCAGCGGCCAGGGCGTGGCCCCGGCGTTCGAGGGTTGGAAGGGCAACGCCGACGGCACGTTCTCGCTCGTGTTCGGCTACATGAACCGGAATTGGGAGGAGCAGCCCGATCTGCTCATCGGGGAAGCCAACTTCTTCTCCCCCGGCCCGGCCGATCGCGGTCAGCCCACGCACTTCCTGCCGCGTCGCAATCGCTTCGTCTTCGAAGTGCGCGTGCCTGCCGACTTCGGCGAGCAGGAGCTCGCGTGGACGCTCCAGCGAAACGGGGAGTCCGAGACGGCGTACGGCTCGCTGCGCCCGGATTACTTCATCGACAACGTCGTCATCATGTCCGAGGCCGGAACGCTCGGCGCCGGGACGAGCAGCCCCGAGTTGCGTGCGCACACTCCGCCGGTGGTCGAGATGCGCACGCCTACCGAGATCCAGGCGGTGGTCGGCAGGCCGGTGCGCATCGAAGCGTGGATCGGTGACGACGGTCTCCCTCGTCGGAGCCGCAACCGGCTCCCGCTCACCGATACCGGCGGACTCGACCTGGAGCGCGCGCTCATCGCGCCGCCTTCCCGGATCACGGTGCAGAAGATCATGGGTCTCAACATGAGCTGGTCGGTCTACCGCGGTCCGGCCGAGGTCGAGGCACAGGAAGTGACCTCGTTCAATCCGCCCCAGGTCGCTGCGTGGGAAGATACGCGCCCGTTCGCGAACTCACCGTGGGCCCCGTTTTGGGTTCCTCCCGAGCTCCCCGAGGACGGTGTCTGGATCGCCGAGGTGACGTTTACCCAACCCGGCACCTACGTCTTGCGGGGTCGCGCGGATGACGGCGGGCTGTTCACGGACCAGCGGGTCACGGTCCACGTGGGGCCCCCGATCTCCTGATCGGTAGGGGCCTCGGCGCGCTCGGGTCGCGGCGCCGAACCCGTGCGCCCAGGGGTAGGCCTGGGCGTACGTCGGGGCGAGCACGCCCGAGGATGAGTCTCAGCTTCCCCGGACTCTCCTGATTCTGAAGCCACGGGGCCCCCTACACATGTAGTGAGTGGCCTAGAACGGCCCCGATTGGGGCCAACTCCTACCCCTGTTCGATAGTCGGGGCTCGTCCTCCCGGGCAGCGTTGAGGCGTCACTCAACCAAGGAGGATTCGATGCTTCCCGTGCCCCTGCACCCGGTCGTGGTGCACTTCCCGATGGTGCTGGCCGTGCTCCTGCCCATCTCCGCAGTGGTCGCACTGTGGGCGATTCGACGTGGTGCAGCGCCCCTGCGGGCGTGGGCCGTCCCCGCTGCGTTCGCCGTAGCCATGGCGGGGAGCGCCTGGCTCGCGATCGAAACAGGTGAGGCAGAAGAAGAGAAGGTGGAGGCGTTCGTCCCTGAAACCGCGATCCACGAGCACGAGGAGGCCGCCGAGCGCTTCCTCCTATTGTCGGGCGTGGTTGCGCTCGTGGCCGGCGCGGGACTCCTGGGTGGCGTGGCCGGCACGGCCGCGCGTTTGGTCGCCTCGGTGGGCGCGCTGGTGGTCCTGGCCGCGGGCATCCAGGTAGGTGCGGCCGGCGGGGCTCTGGTCTACGAGCACGGCGCCGGGCAGGCCTATGTGAACTCAGCCTCGGGGGGTGCCCCGACGATGGGCGAGCGTGGCGACGAGGAAGGCGAGGAGCACTGACATGGCCCTTTCGATGATGGCGGTGGGGGCGCTGGTCGCCGTGCTCCAGGCGACCGCGCCCCACGAGGGACCGCCTCGGGACACCGTCGTCCTCGACGTCGCGGAGGCGTTCCGACGAGCGCTCGGCTCGGCGCCGAGCATCGAAGCAGCAAGTCGCCGGGCGCGGGCAGCGGAGGCTCGACTGGAGCAGGCAACGGCGTGGCCGAACCCGCTTCTGTCGCTGACCGCAGAGAACGTGGGCGCGCCCCCGTCGCTCTCGGGTGTGCGCGGCCTCGGGGGTGTCGAGGGTCAGGTGGTGATCGGTGGGTGGCTCCCGATCGGGGGTGACCGGAGTGCGCTGCGATCTTGGGCCGCGGCACACGTTGTAGAGGCCCGCTCGCTCGCTGATGGCACGGGTGCGGAGGTGCGACTCGCGCTGGTCGAGGCTCTGGCGAACGCTGAGCGCGATCGCGCCAGGTTGGATCGGGCGAGGGACGAGGCTGCCGGGCTCCAGAGCCTCGCGATGGCGCTGCGTGAACAGGCGGCACGCGGGCGGGCCTCGGATGGCGAGGCTGCCCGCGCGCACCTCGCGATGGTGTCGGCCCATGCCGCGGTCGCCGAGGTCTCGGTCGAGGCCTCGGCGTCCGAAGCGGCCCTGACGACGATTCTGGGGCTGGCTCCCGGCACGGTCGTCGAGATCGTGCCGTCGCTATGTTCACCGCCCGAGGGAGCCACGGGGGCGCGGACGGCACCCCTCGTGCCCGTCGATCCGCCGGAGCTCATGGCGGCAAGAGCGCGCGGGCTGGCCGCCGAGGCGAGTGTCGCCGAAAGCAGGGCACGGCGAGTGCCCGACGTCCTGCCCCAGATCGGCGTACGGAGGACGGGGGGAATATCCGCCCTCTACCTCGGGATCTCCGTCGCTCTCCCGGCCTTCGATCGCGGAGGTGGAGCGGTGGCGGCGGCCCGTCATGAAGAGGCGGCCGCCGTCGCTGAAGTCGACCGCCTCGAACGGTCGATCTCGGCGGAGCGCGATGCCGCGCATCGCGGTCTATCCGCCCTCGCGGATGCGGGGAGCCACTACGACGCCGCTTGGTTCGCGGCGCTCGACCGAGCGGTCTCCGCCGCCGAGGCACGGTACCGGCTCGGAGAGGGCACGCTCACGGAGCTCTTGGATGGCCGGCGCGCGCGTCTGCAAGCCCTCGACGACCACGAGCGGTGGCGGACGCAGATCGTCATCCAACGAGCGCGCTATGCGCGGCTGGCCGGCGAGACGATCGACCCGTCGCTGTCCTGCGTGCCGCAACAGTCGCTTCCCCAACCCGGTGTGGAGGGCAGACCATGACCCGGCTTTCGAAACGCTCGAGGCCACTGTTCGCGGTTCTGGGCGTGATCCTGGGTGCCACGAGTTGCAGTCGGCCGGAACAGGTACCGACTCCGGAGGCCGCTGCTCCCGCTGGCTCCGTTCACCTGACGGCCGATCAGATGGCCGCGGCGGGCGTGCAGGTCGACGCCGTCGTTCTCCGCGAGGTGGCCCGGGAAGTGGAGGTGCCCGGGACCGTGACGAGTCCGGACACTGCGCTGGTGGCTGTGGGCTCCCTCGTGGAAGGACGCGTGGAGTCCGTGGGGGTGGTGCCCGGGGACCGCGTCGCCGCCGGCACTCCGCTGCTACTCCTTCACTCGCACGAGCTCGCCGACGCGATCCGCGACCTCGCTGCAGCGGAGGCCCGACTCGCATTCGCCGAAGCCGCTCTCGGCCGTTCGGAGGAGCTCCTGTCTGCGGGCGCGCTTTCCCGAGAGGAGGAGCAGCGCCGCCGGGCCGATCGCGACGCGCTGGTCGCCGAGGTGATGCGCGCGCGTGGGTGGGTCGAACACCTGGATCCGGATGCGGAAGGGCACGTAGTCGTGCGCGCTCCACGAGCGGGTACGGTGTTCGAGGTGTCGGTTCGCCCAGGGGCGGGCGTATCCCCCGGAACGCCGCTGGTATTGCTGGGCAGGACCGACCTGCTCTGGGTGAGGGGTTGGGTGCCCGAGCAGGAGGGGCTCGCGCTCCGGCCCGGCGCCGAGGTGCGGGTGCAGTTCCATACGCTCCCCGGGGTGTTGGCACGGGGCCGCGTGGTCCGAATGGGCGGTGCGGTCGACGCCGCCCGCAGGGCCGTCGAAATCCGCGTCCAACTTGATGAGGTCCCTGCGGGCGTACTCCCCGGAGCGTTCGCGACGCTCCTCCTTCCCGGTTCGCAGCCGGAGCCGCGCGCCGTCGTCCCAGCGGAGGCGGTCCAGCGTCTTTCCACGGGTGAGGCCGTCTTCGTCGAAGAGGGACCCAGCGTCTACAGGGCCGTGCCGGTCGAGGCCGTCGTCCTCCCCGACGGGAACGTCGCGGTCGATGGACTCACGGATGGAATGAGGATCGTGGTGTCCGGCGCCTATGCTGTCAGGTCTGCAATGGAGCATCAGGACACTGAAGAGGAGGCTCCATGAGCGACGTCGACGGAGTTGGGCGCGGAATCGCGCAAGTCATCCGCTTCGCGGTCGTGGGCCGTAAGGCCGTGCTCGGTCTCGCGGGCGTCTTGGTGGCGGGCGGTATCTGGGCATGGTCCACGATTCCGTTCGAGCCCTTCCCGGACCTGACCGCGAACAGTGTCAGCGTGATCGCGGATGCACCGGGCATGGCGCCGCAAGAGGTGGAGCAACTGGTGACCTTTCCGATCGAGCGTTCACTTCTGGGTCTCCCGCGCACGCAGACCGTACGCTCCACGACGAAATTCGGCGTATCGATCACCCAGGTGGTGTTCGACGACCGCGTGGACCCCTACTTCGCGCGACAGGTCGTGAACGAGCGGCTGAACAACGTCGTGAGCGATCTGCCCACCGGCGTGACCGTGAGCCTCGGACCTGTGTCCACGGCCATGGGCGAAGTCTTCCAGTACGTGCTGACCACGTCGAACCAGACGTGGGACACGCGCTCCCTGAAAACACTGCACGACTACACGATCGCCCCACAGCTGCGAACGGTGACGGGCGTCGCGGAGGTGAATTCGTGGGGCGGCTTCGTAGAGCAATACCATATCACGCTCGACCCGCGACGCTTGGCTGCGGCCGGACTCACCTTGGCCGACATCGAGAATGCGATCGCCAAGAACAACCGCAACTTCGGCGGCACCTATACCGAGAGCCGAGGCGAAAGGTACGTCATTCGCGGCATGGGTCGACTCGAAAACCTGGACGATCTGCGCGCGGTGCAGGTCGCATCCGTGGAGGGTGCCCCGCTGCGGCTCGGCGATGTCTCCGACATCCAACCGGGAGCGCTCCCCCGTCAGGGTGCGGTCACCTACAACGGCGCCGGTGAAGTCGTGAGCGGCATGGTGATCATGCGGAAGGGCGAGAACGCCCAGCGGGTCATCGAGGGCATCCGTGAGCGCGTGGCCGATATCGAGGCGTCCCTGCCAGCGGGGGTGTCGTTGGTGCCCTACTACGAGCAGGCCCACTTGGTCGACCAGACCACCCACACCATCAAGAAGAATCTATTTCTCGGCGGCACCCTGGTCGTGCTGCTGCTCTGGGTCTTCCTGCGCAACGTGGCCGCCAGCATCGTCGTGGCGCTCGTCATTCCGCTGTCGATGATGTGGGCGTTCATCGCGATGCGCCTCTTCGGGTTCAGCGCCAACTTGATGAGCCTGGGCGCCCTCGACTTCGGCCTCCTAGTGGACGCGTCCGTGGTCATGGTCGAGAACGTGATGCGTCGCGCAGGTGACACCGGGGATCGGACTCGGCGGATCGTGGACGCAGCCGTGGAGGTCGGCCGCCCCGTCGTCTTCGGCATCGTGATCATCATCGCGGTCTACGTGCCGGTCTTCGCCCTCCAGGGCACCGAGGGGAAGATGTTCATCCCCATGGCGTTCACCGTGATTGCAGCGCTCATAGGCTCGCTCCTCCTCGCCATGACGCTCGTCCCCGCGCTGGCGCGGATCTTCCTCGCGAATGCCCGCGAAGTGCACACGCCGCTGCTCGAGCGCGTGAAGCTGGCGTACCGACGCCTGCTCGAAACCACTCTCGAACGGCCGGCCACCACCCTCTCTGTGGCGTTCGCGCTCGTCGTCCTCGCCTTGGGGAGCGGCACGAGGCTCGGCACCGAATTCATGCCACGCCTCGACGAGGGAAGTGTCTTGGTGCAGACCGTGCGGCTGCCATCCACCGGGCTCGAGGAGGGGGTCGGTTTCTCGACCTCGCTCGAGCGCGCGCTCCTCACCGTGCCGGAGGTCACGACTGTCGTCTCGAAGCTGGGCCGGCCGGACCTGGCGACCGAGGCAATGGGCACGTACGAGTCGGATACGTACGTGATGCTCATGGATCGCGCCGATTGGCGGCCAGGAGGCAAGGACGCCCTCCTATCGGCAATGGACGAGGCGCTCCAAGACGTGCCCGGCATTTCCTATGCGTTCACGCAACCGATCCAGATGCGGCTCGATGAGGCGGAGAGCGGAATCACCACGGACGTGGGCGTGAAGATCTACGGCGACGACGCACAGCGGCTGGCTGCGGCCGCCGCTCGGGCCGAAGCCGTGGTGGGCGGCATCCCCGGAGCTGCGGACGTGAAGGTGACAGCGGCGTCCATGGTGAAGGAGCTTCGCGTGGCCCTCGACCGCGACGCGATGACGCGTCTGGGCCTGAGTTCCGAGGACGTGGGACATCAGGTGGAGCTGGCCCTCGGATCCGCGGTCGTGACGGAGGTGGTCGATGGCCCGCGGCGCATCGATGTCGCTATTCGCATGCCCCACGCCAACGGGCTCGATCCGGCGACATTCGGTATGCTGCCGATCTCCGTGGCGCAGGGCGTCGTCGTGCCTCTCTCACGTGTGGCGAGGGTCGAGGTCGTCGAGGTGCCGGAGGCGTTCGCTCACGAGGGCGCCAATCGCTTGGTGGTGGTGGGCGCCAACATCCGCGGCCGCGACGTCGGCGGATTCGTGCGGGACGCCTCGGCCGCCTTGGCGCAGGACGCTCCGCTCCCGGAGGGCTACCGATACGAGTGGGGTGGACAATACCGCCACCAGCAGACGGCGGTCCGCAGGCTCGCGATCCTCGTTCCCCTGTCCATCGGAGCCATCTATCTGCTGCTCTACCTGACGTTCGGGAGCTTCATGCAGGGCGCGCTCATCATGACGAATGTTCCCTTCGCGCTGGCGGGCGGTGTTGCGGCGCTTTGGCTGAGTGGCCTGAACTTCAGCACCTCTGCGATCATCGGTTTCATCGCGGTGTTCGGGATCGCGGTCCTGAATGGCGTGGTGATGGTGACGTACATCAACGAGTTGAGGCGCGACGGCGCCTCGCTCCATGAGGCCGTCGTCACAGGTGCGGTTACCAGACTGCGACCGGTGCTCATGACCGCGGCTGCCGCCACCCTCGGCTTCATCCCGATGGCGATCTCGCATTCCCCAGGTGCCGAGCTGCAGCGGCCGCTGGCGACGGTCGTAATCGGCGGCCTGGTGACGGCTACCGTCCTCACCCTGGTGGTGCTCCCCACCACGTACCGGCTCATGGAGGCTTGGTTGGCGCGCAGGCGGGAGTCGGCGTAGAGCGCCGATCGGACTGAGCCGCGCGCCCGACGGAGTCTCGTGCTTGCGCCGGGTAGGGGACCTGCGTCACTTGGGCGCGTAGGCCCCTATCGGCTGTTCGATCCAAGGAAGAGATCATGTCACGATCGAGTTGGACGCGATTCCCATGGCGCGTACTCACGCGTTCGATCTCCGCCGCCGGTGGCCTCCTGGCCGTCGCGGGGTTCCTCCCCGTTGGCTCGCCGGCCCTTCGTCTTCCTGCCATCGATCCCGTGCCGTGCCCCACGATCTCATGGCGGGAGGACGACCCGACGTTCGAGGCGCTACCGGGTGCGCGCGCGTTCCACGGTAGCTACGAAGGCGGGCTCTACCGCATCGAGATTCCGGCGAACTGGAATGGCGACCTGGTGCTCTACGCCCATGGATTCCGCGGAGCGGGGGGCGAGAGTGGAGCCATACTGCGTGTAGGTAACGCGCCCATCCGCGAGCACCTGATCACGGAAGGGTACGCATGGGCCGCGTCGAGCTATCGATGCAACGGGTACGTACCGGGACAGGGCCTCGAGGACACGAACCTGCTCGTCCCGCTCTTCACGAGTCTGAACGGCGGTCGCGCCCCCGATCGTACCTACCTGACGGGGACGTCGATGGGCGGGCACGTGACGCTGCTCGGAATGCACGAGTATCCGACCAGCTACGCAGGCGGGCTCGCGATGTGCCCCGCAGGCCCGGCCCTGTTCGACTTCTTCACGGCTGTGGGTGCCGCGGCAGAGGTGATCACGGGTACGCGGTTCACGCCGGGCAACACGGGCGAGCAGACCCGCGCGATGGCGAGCCTGCTCGGCAATCCACCCGCGTATACGGAGCGGGGCCGTCAGCTCGCCAGCGTCACGATCGAGATCAGCGGCGGACAGCGACCCTTCGCGATGGAAGGACTCGAGTCGCGCTTTCTCGCCAACATCAGTGGCGGTGCGTTGGCCGGTGGAACGTCCGCTTCGAATCTCGCGGTGGACACGCACGGATTCGTGTACGGGATCGAGCCGGGCCTCGGCCTCACGGCCACGACGCTCAATGAGCGGGTCAGGCGCAAGACGGGGGACCCGGCCATGCGCGGGCCGAGCGGCCCCCATGAGGAGTTGCGCCCGTTCGACGGCGGCATCGAGCGGCCCCTGCTCACCATGCACGGCACCGGGGACCTCTTCGTGCCGATCTTCCTTCAGCGACTTCTGAAGGACGCGGTGCGAGCTGCGGGGAACGACGAGCTGCTGGTCCAGCGCGTCTACCGCATTCCGGGCCACTGCGGGTTCAGCCAGCCGGAGATGATCCGGGCGTTCGATGACCTGGTGGCGTGGGTAACGGCCGGTACACGGCCGGCCGGCGACGACGTGTCGGCGAACCTCGCCGACGCCGGGCGCACCTTCACCACCCCCCTCCGGGAAGGGGATCCGGGTACGGTGCGCGCGGGAGGCTGATCCAACGCATCCCGGCGCCCCCCCGGGCCGGCGACAGGCACAACGTTCTCCCCGGCGGCAATTGATGCCCTGGGGCCGGAGGTCTCCGCGATGTGCGCCCGGATTGTCGGACGCCTCCCGCAGGCCCGGATTCCGCCGCTGGCGCGCTTTCGCGCCGAAGCTGCGGGTGCGTAAGTCCGTCTGTCGACAGTGGCACTCCCCTTGCCACTTCCGCCCCGGGTTCGACATCGACCACGGCTCAGCGAGCCGCTGCAAGGGGGGTCCATGCTAGAAGGACGTTCGATTCTCGGGATCGCCAGCGCGGCCGTGGCCGCCGTGATCGGCTTCACCAGCGCCGCCGAGCGGAATGCCAATGGGGAGATCACCACCGAGGGTGCCCTCGACGCCTTCGAGGTCCAGGTGGGCGACTGCTTCGACGACGAGGCCTTCGAGAACACCGAGATCAGCGAGCTTCCCGCGGTGCCGTGCTCGACGCCTCACGACAACGAGATCTACGCCACCTTCGACATCACCGGTGAGTGGCCCGGCGAGGAGCGCGTCGAGGAGCTGGCATACGAGGGTTGCTTCGACCGCTTCGCGGGCGCGATCGGGAAGAGCTACGAGGAGTCCGAGATCGACTTCACCACGCTCTATCCGACCGTGGGCTCATGGAAGCAGCGCGACGACCGCGAGGTGGTATGTGTGGGCTATCACGTGGACTTCGAGAAGCTGACGGGCTCCATACGCGGGAGCCGGCGCTAGCCCCTCAGTCCAGGATCTCGTCCTTCGTTTCGCGGGTGGCCAATAGACCGAGCCACGTCAGCACCGCCGCACACGTGAGGTAGTAGCCCACGTAGCTGAGGCCGTAGTTGGCGGCGAGCCAGGTGGCGATGTACGGCGCCAGGGAGGCGCCGAAGATCCCCGCCAGGTTGAAGGACAACGAGGACCCGGTATAGCGGATGGAAGTCGGGAAGAGCTCGGAGAGCGCGGTGCCGAGCGGGCCGTAGGTGAGGCCCATCAGGCCGAGTCCGATCGCGAGCGTCGCGATGGCGCCCCCCGTACCCATCTCGAAGATCGGCCCCATCACGAGTCCGAACAGACCGATGAGGGCGGTTGCGGTGAGCAGCATACGCCGCCGTCCGCGCTCGGCGATGACGGCCGACACGGGAATGAACACCGCGAAGCACACCACGCCGATGAGCTGGATGAAGAGGAACTCCTCACGCTCGAAACCGAGCTCTGCCGTGCCCCACGCGAGCGTGAAGACCGTCATGAGGTAGAAGAGCACGAAGGTCGCCAGCGCTCCGAACGTGCCCGCGATCAGGGTGCGTGGGTGTTCGCGCAAGACCACGAGCATGGGGATGGCAACCCGCTCCTCGCGCTTCCTCGATTCCTCGAAGACGCGGGTCTCCGTGATGGCGAGCCGCACATACAGCCCGACCACGACGAGGACGGCGCTCGCTAGGAACGGGATCCGCCATCCGAACGACATGAACTGCTCGTCATCGAACGCGCGTGTGAGGGCGATGAACACCACGGTCGACAGGAAGAGCCCGATCGGCGCGCCGAGCTGAGGGAACATGCCGTAGAGGGCGCGCTTTCCCGGCGGGGCGTTCTCGACCGCGAGCAGAACCGCGCCCGCCCACTCGCCGCCGAGGCCGAACCCCTGACCGAAGCGGCAGAGCGCCAGCAACGCCGGCGCCGCG
>JBEBGN010000095.1:0-12093 GCA_040081395.1 Longimicrobiales bacterium | reverse complement strand
ACCCGGCCCCATCGCCACCCGCCCCGGGAGCGCCGCCAAGGACGACCTCGACCTATCGAACCTCTATACGAGTGCCGGCCTGCTGGGCGGCGACCCCTTCCCGAATCGGGTGGACGTCCTCCTCGTGCCGGGCGACTCGGGCGCTACACTCCTACCGGAGTTGGCCGCCCGCCTCGGCCTCGAGTCGATCGGCCTGGCAGTCCCTCTGGTCGAGCCAGCGGCGACGCTCACCCGCCCGGCCACGCAGCCGACCATGGTGCTCGCCGGCATCGACAACCGCTTGACGCAGCAACTGGCCGACAGCGGCAAGATCGCCATCGACTCACTCGCCCTGTCCCCCGGCCAGGGTCTGATCGAGCTGGTGCCGAAGGCGTTCGGAGACAAACCCGCGCTGGTAGTGACGGGATCCGACTCGGCGGGGGCGGCTCGCGCGCTCGAGCAGGTGGCGATCGCCTTCCCCAACCTGGGCGAGCGCGGCAAGGACCGCCCGACCGTCGACGATGTGGAGCAGGAAGTGTGGGACGCGCTCGCAGGCTACTCGCCGGTCGGTCAGGCCGCGATCGGCCTCTACAAGCTCGACCGCATCGGCCTCGGGCTCGCGGACCACGGGCTCGCCTCGGCGAACGTGCTCCTGTCGGTTGAGAAGGCAGACTCGGCGCTCGCCCCCTACGTACGCTCACGCGCGGCAGCGGCGTTGGGGATCCCGGCGGACTCGGTCGTCGTGACGATCGACGACAGGGACGTGACGCGAGCCGCCACCATCTACGAGGATCGCCGCGAGTTCCCCTCCGAGGTCGAGCGCTTCTGGCTGCTCATGCGCGAGCGCGTCCTCCCGGCGTTGGGACCGGGGGACCCCATCCGCGTGGAGGCGCGCCTCTCCGAGCCCCCCGAGCTGCGCCAACGCATCGCTGCCGAGGCGCGCCGTCTCCTCGTCGAGAGCGGGGCCGACCCGGTGCGGACCGAGGTCGTCGTACTGTCGGCGTTCAAGCAGGGGTACTCCTGGCTCGACGAGAGCGTTCGGCCGCGCATCGCGGGGCGACCCATCGGCGAGATCGTCATCCGCTTCCGCCGCAACGACCCGCCCGCCGAGTGGCCGCAGCAGGCCATGCACACGCCGGTGCGGTGGCTGCACGAGATCTTCCCCATCGACGAGATCTTCGCACGTGATCTGGGCGTGCCGCTCGAGCGCATCCGCTTCGAGATGACCACGACGGGCCCCACCTACGAGGTGCTCGTCACGGATACGCTCGGGTTCGAGTTGCTCTCCGACACCTTCGACCCCAAGTGGGTGCTCCGTCCTTTTTTCGATCGCTTCCAGGACTACGAGCAGGTGCGCGTCACGACGGGGTGGCTGAATGCCGAGAGCGCCGACCGCACGCTGGTCGACGAGAGCATCCTCACCGACCCGGAAGCGTTCTGGGACTTCTACCAATCCGACGTGCTCCCGACGTTGTACGACCACGTGATGGAGCAACACGAGGGGCTGCCGCGCGGCGGCTCGATCGACGCGCCCTTCTTCGGCGAGCTCACGGTCGAACTGGAGATGAGCGAACCGAACTACCGCCTCGGCCTCGACAATGAATTGCACGCGCCGATGGATGCGCTGCACGAGGAGGTGTACTTCGGCACGCTCGAGTTCTTCGACATCCTGGGGCGGAACTCGCGCGGCCAGGGGCTCACCTTCCCCGGGCGCATCATCCCGTTGATGACCCCGAAGGCGGACGGCGGGCCGCCGCGGGCAACGGTGCGGCTCACCGGCTTCGCCACGTCGCGGCCCGCGATCGTGGTCGCGTACCGGGACACCACGGGCGCCACGGGCGAGGTGCGCCTCGACATCCCGAAGACGACGCTCGCCCGCCCGTCTGCTCGGAAGGCGCGCGTGGTCGCGGGGCAGCCTGGACTGGAGAGCCTGGCGCTCAGGGTGCGCGTGGACACCGAGCTCGACGTGCGGGACAGCCTGCTCACCTACGCGACTCCCGAGACGGTCGACCGTACCATGGTGTCCGCGGAACAGGTGGTGGTCACGCTGCGCGAGATCGAGGCGCTGCGCGCGGCGGGGATGTACACGTCCGCCCTCGCATTCCCCGGACTTGGTACGCTCGACGTGTGGGCCGAGTGGACGCACGAGCAGAACCCAGGCGAGCGCGCGGTGGGAACGCTGGCCGCGAACGGGACGCCCGCCGCGCTGCCCGATTGGCGCGCGCTTCTGCCGCGCGCCTGGGCATACGGCGGCGAGCGCCTGGTGCAGTGGAGCACGCCCATCCCGCCTGAGGAGGGGAACCAGGTCCTGGCCAAGATGGCGGCGACCTTCGACGAGGTGAGCGTGTATCGTGCGGGTCGCTCGTACCTGGGCCAGGACGTCTGGGCGATGGACCTGATGAGCCCGGTCACGGCCACGCACTGGTCCCAGTTGAAAGCGACGACCTTCAAGCCGACCGTCGTGTACTCGGCGCGCGAGCACGCCAACGAGGTCTCCTCGACCTCGCATGTGCTGCGCCATGCCGAACTGCTGCTCACCGACTCGGTGCAGCGGGCGAAACTCGATCGCGTGAACGTGGTCGTGCACCCGTTCACGAATCCCGATGGAGCAGATCTCGCATACCGGCTCTTCCAGAGCACGCCGGACTACATCCTGCACGCAGGATACAACGCGGCGCTCGGCGCCAACGTGACGATCGGGCAGACCGACGATCACCCCATCCAACCCGAAGCACGCGTACGTCAGCGTCTCTGGGAGGCGTGGCTCCCGGACGTCTTTCTGAACCCGCACGGCTACCCGTCGCGCCAGCTCGTGCAGCTCTTCTCCGAGTACAGCGGTCTGGTGCGCGCGGGGCGCGTCACCGAGCGGAACTGGGGGCTCAACAAGGGATGGTTCATGCCGGGGTTCGACTACGTGGACGATCCCGACCTCCCCCGCCACCGCGACGCCGCGTTCGCGCTGCGCGACTACATCACGCGGGGAATCAACTCGAGCCCCGACGTGGTCGCGCTCAATCAGCGGGCCTACGCACGCTACGGGCGGTACGGCGCCGCCTTCGACCCGAACGTCTTCCGTCTGCCGATGACGGACAGCGTGCTCATCGAGATGCCCCTGAAGGGCTCCACGGCCGAGCCCGACGGCGGCTTCGACCCTCGCGTGACGATCTGGAACGGGACGACCGAGGCCCCGGACGAGACCGCGTACGGTCCCTGGATGGAGCTGGTGGCTACCGCGGGGCTCTCCTGGGACCAGGCCGTGCTCGACTTTCTCGCCGATGGCAACCACCGCGTGAACCGCTCGGGGTCGACGTTCTTCGGGGGGGTGTCCCTCCAGATGGCGCGGCCGCGGCCGCCGGAGCGGGACAACGCGCCCCCCGCGGAGAGCAACTAGCCCTTATGCGCCGGGCCGGTGGCCCCAGGGTGCCCCTACCTGGTCACTCCCGCTTGCGGGGGGGCGCGGGTTGTCCTTCCTTTTTTGCTCCCTGACCCTCCAAGCACCTCCGGACCCTGCCATGATCAACGCACGCAACCTCACGTTCGCCCTCGCCTTTGGGCTCGCCGCCTGCGGCGCCCCGGCCGACGAGTCGACCACCGAAGAGGCACCAGCCGCGGCCCCCGCCATGACCTCGGGCGCCGGGGTCGTCACCATCACCGAGCCCGTCGACGGCGCCGAGATCACGGGTCGCACCGTGGTCGTACGCCTCGAGTCGAGCGTGGCGATCCTCCCGGCGGGTGACCTCACGCCGGGCAGCGGACATCACCACCTTTTCCTGGATGCCGATGTGAACGCGCCCGGCACCCCGGTCCCGACCGTGCCCGGCAGCATCGTGCACATGGGGAACGCGGCCAGCGAGTTCACCTTCGACAGCGTTCAGCCCGGCACACACCGTCTCATCGCGGTGGTCGCCGACGGCGTGCACGTGCCACTGCAGCCGTGGGTGGTGGATACCATCACCTTCACGACGCGGTAGTTCGAAGCGTCAGCGTCTCTCGAAGGGCCCGGTCGTCTCGACGACGACCGGGTACCCTTCGATGGAGTTCGGCAGCGAGCGCCCCGCGCTGGCGTCGCTCACGTAGACTTTGAGGCACGGCTTCCCGTGCTTCTCCCCGATGGCGGTGCCGGACACTCCGGGATTCCCCATCACGGTGCGGGTAAGCTCTCGCAGGGCGTTCTTCAGGTTGCTCGACACGTCAGTTCCCGTCGATGCGCACGCCGAAGCGATCCAGCACCAGGTCGATGGGATTGGCGAGCGTCGTGCCCGTCGCCCCCGCGAACAGCAGCCCCACCGGTCGCCGGTCCCCGAGTAAGCGCCCCTTGGTCACGATCAGCGAGCCCGAGTCTCCCCCCGCGCTGAAGCCGTTCCCGGAGATCACGATCTGCTCCTCGAAGCGGCCGACACCGTCCCTGTACCCGACGTCGATGGTCGCGTGGATCCCGGTCACGCGGCCTACGGTGAGCCCGGTGGTGCGGCCGTACTTCTGCACTTCGAAGCCCAATTCGGCTTCTACGGTGCGCGCGCGCGGGCTACCATAGCCACCCTCGGGGGTCGCGTTGCCGAGCTCCTCCGGCGAGGTGAGCGCGAGGGCCGCGTCGATGCGGTTCGGCGTGCACCCGGTCGCACCGCAGAAGTGCAGAGGCTCGAAGTCGAACAGAGTGCCGATGGCGTCGTCGGGATCGTGCCCGCCGTCGGCCGTACCGGGCTGGAGGATCGGGTCCCCTTCACGGCCGCCGTTGCTCGCCGCCACGACGTGGTTGTTGCTGAGCGCAAACGTGCGCGACCCGTCGGTCACGCGCGCCCCGATGGTTCCCGCGCTCACGGAGGGGTGCCCCGTGCTGACGCCGATCGGCACCGGCCGTTCGAAGCCGCGCTTCGGGTCGGCTCGGTCGTCGCTCTCCGCCGGGATCGCGAAGAAAGGCCCCGTCACCTCGGGCACGACCTCGACGCCCACGAACCTCGGCAGCGCCGCAGCCCCCGCGGCGGTCAGGTAGACTTTGAGCACTGCGTGGCCGGAACCATCCACGCCGATCGCCGTGCCCACCACGCCGTCGAGCGCGAGCCAGCGGTCCGAGAAGCGGTCCTGCGCGGCGAGCGCGAGCCGGAAGCTCTCCGCCGTGTAGTCATAGGGACCCGGCGCGCTCGCGTAGAGCAACAGATCCGCGAGAAGCGCGAGCGCGAGCCCGAAGCGCGAACGGAGCAGTCGCAGCATCTTCACCCCAACCTATACGACGACGAGACCCGGGAGGGTTCCCACGCCGTGACCCGCACGCCCTGCGTTCCCCACGCCTGGTTGGTCGCGACCACGTTCCTCCTCGGCGCCTGCGGCGGCACGCCCGGCCCCGGTCAGTCCGGGTACGCGTACAACGTACGGGGGGTTTACGCGGGGCGCCTCCAGGTCGAGGAGGAGTCGTTCGATGCTGAGCTGGAGCTCGCCACCAACCTCGGCGGTCGCGTGAGCGGCGACTTCCGCGTTCGCCGACCCCTGGAGATCGAGGGGCGCGTCGAAGGCGCGATCGTCGACGACCTCCTCCGCCTGTCCGTCACCTATCGGAGTACCGGGGGCACCGACTGCGTCGGGCGCATCGACGGGATCCTGACCATCGACCGCGGCGGGATCGGGATCGACGGGCCCGCCACGATCTCCGACTGTGGCGACCCCCTCCCGGGACACATGAGCTTCCGGCGCTAGGCGGCCCTCCCTGCGCCGGCCCCGGGCCGTGACAACCCCGAGCGGTTTCGACATCGTTTTCGCCTTCCCTTCGACGGCCGCAGGCCGTCCACACCGAGATAGACGGAAACCGATCTGTGACGCTCGCAACGGTAAGCGCCCTGGTTCCCGGAGCGAGAGATCGCCCGGGAAATGACCCCCTGTTCGCACTGCACCAGGAAGCGACGGAGCGCGCCGCGAAGGGGGAGTCGATCCTCAACGCGACGCTCGGCACCCTGTCCGGTGAGGACGGCAAGATCGCCGTCATGCCCTCGGTGCTGGAGACGCTCGCGAAGGTCGACGCACGTTCCGCGGCCGGATACGCCCCGGTCGCGGGTCTGCCGGCATTCCTGAATGCAACCATCGCGGACGTGTTCGGGAACGGACCGCTCGCCAAGCAGGCGGTCGCCGTCTCGACACCGGGCGGAACCGGCGCGGTCTACCAGGGGGTGGTGAATTTCCTGGAGCCGGGGCAGACGCTGCTCACCACGAGCTACCACTGGGGTCCCTACAACGGGATCGCGCGCAACATCGGCCGCGAGGCCGACACGTTCACGATGTTCCGGCCGGACCACACGTTCGACGTCGAGGGGCTCGCCACGGCGCTCGATCGCCACCTCGAGGCCCAAGGTCGCGCGCTGGTGGTGCTCAACTTCCCCTGCCACAACCCGACGGGCTATTCGCTCGAGCCCGCGGAGTGGCAGCAGGTCGTCGACGTGGTGCGGCGTGCCGGCGCGCGAGGTCCGGTCACGGTCCTGCTCGACGTCGCGTACTTCGCGTTCGGCGGGCGATCGGCACGCACCTGGATCGATGCGATTCCGGGGCTGGCCGAGAACGCGACCGTGCTCATCGCGTGGACGGCGTCCAAGTCGTTCACGCAGTACGGCTCGCGGATCGGATCCCTGATCGCCGTGCATCAGGACGAGGCCGAGCGGACCATCATCAAGAACGCGCTCTCTTTCACGTGCCGCTCGACCTGGTCGAACCCGAACCACCTCGGCCAGCGCCTGGTCACAGAGCTGTTGACCAACCCTGAGCTGCGCCGTCGCGCCGACGCTGAGCGCGAGGAGTTGGTGAATGTGCTGCGGAAGCGCATCGACGCGTTCAACGCCGGCGCGCAGGCCGTGGGCCTGCGTATGCCGCGCTACGACAGCGGCTTCTTCAGCATGGTCTTCGTCAAGGACGGGGAGCGTGCGGCGGCCAAGATGCGTGAGCTGGGCGTGTACGTGCTCCCCCTGAAGGGCGCCGTGCGCGTGGCACTGTGCGGTACCCCGCTCGCCCAGATTCCGAGATTGGTCGACGCGCTCGTAGCGGGGGGAGCGGCCTAACCAAGCTGTCTGACCGGGAGGTCCCATGAAGCGCTGGGTCGCGACGTTCCTCGTTTGCTTGCTCGGAGCCGGGCGCGCGGGAGCGCAGGAGCTCGATGCCACCGCGCGGCTCATGCGGGATCTCACCGAGGCCCCTGGCCCGTCCGGCTTCGAGGAAGCGGTGCGGGCGATCGTCGTCGGTGAGTACCGCGCGCTCGGAGCGGAGATCGCCTACGACGGTCTCGGCTCCGTGGTAGCAACGCTCCCTGGCAGTGCCGCCGGGCCTCGCGTCATGGTGACGGCGCACATGGACGAGGTCGGCCTCATGGCGCAGTACATCACCGAGGACGGATTCCTCCGCGTGCGGGCCTTGGGGGGCTTCCTCGATCAAGCCTTCCCCGATCAGCGCTGGACGATCCTGGGACGGAATGGGCCGGTGCCGGCGCTGAGTGGCCTCCCCACCGTGCACGTGACGCCCCCGGAGCAGCGCGCCCGGGTGTGGTCACTCGCGGAGATCTCTCTGGATGTCGGGGCGACCTCCCGCGCCGAAGTCGAGGCCCTCGGCATTCGCCCCGGCGATGGGATCGCGCCCTGGAGCCCCTTCCTCGTGCTGCCGAATGGCCGGTACGCGGCCAAGGCGTGGGACGACCGCGTCGGCTTGGCCGTCATGATCGCCGCTTCACGACGCATACGAGCAGAGAACATCCGGATTCCCGCGAGGATCGTGTGGGTCGCCACGACTCAGGAAGAGGTCGGGCTGCGTGGGGCACAGACGGCGGTCGACCTGGCCGAGCCCGACCTCGGCATCTCGGTGGAGGCGGGCGTCTCCGCCGACTACCCGGGGATCGGACCGACGCAGGCGCAGGAGCGCCTCGGCCGTGGTCCGGGGATCTTCCTGCTCGACAGCTCGATGATCCCCAACCGGAAGCTCCGCGACTTCTTCTTCGACGTGGCGCGCGAGCAGGGGATCCCGCTCCAGACCGACGTGCTCCAGGGGTACGGCGAGGACGGCGCCGAGATCCAGCTCTACGACACGGGCCGCCCCTCGGTGAACATGACGGTACCCACCCGCTACCTGCACGCACACACGGGGATCATTCAACGCTCCGACTTCGACCAGGCGGTCGAGTTGCTGATCCAGGTGCTGGTGCGGCTCGACGCGGACAGGGTCGCCGAGATCGGGAGCTTCGAGCCATGAGTCGCGCTCGGCGCCACGGGCGCTTGGCGGCAACTCTCGCCGCGGTATCGCTCGGTTTCCTATCCGGTTGCGCGACGCTCCAGCAGATCGTGGCGTTGCGCGACGTCGACTTCGAGATCGACCGACTCTCGGACGTGCGCCTCGCCGGGGTCGATCTCGCGCGCGTGACGTCCTATTCGCAGCTGTCGATCACGGAGGCTGGACGTCTGGTCGCGGCGGTATCGCAGCGGACGCTGCCGATGGACTTCCGTCTGCACCTCACCGCGCTGAACCCGGCCGACAACTCCGTCGACGCGCGACTGATGCGCATGGACTGGACGCTGCTCCTCCAGGACCGCGAGACGCTCTCCGGCACCTTTGCAGAGGAGACGCTGCTGCGGCGGGGACAGCCGACCGACGTGCCCATCACGATCAGCCTCGACCTGATGGACTTCTTCCAGGGGAACGCGCAGGAGTTGTTCAACCTGGCGCGCTCTCTCTCCGGACAGGGCGGCGCGCCGACCGAGGTCACGGTGCGCGCCACCCCCACGGTCGACACCGCGATCGGCCCGATCCGTTATCCGACCGCGATCACGATCGTGTCGAGACAGGTCGGCGGCTGACACGAGCATGCCGGCGCCCGGGACGAGCCCGGACGCCGGCATGGGTTTCCGCGGCGGATTTACTGCCTACTGCGCCGCCGCCGGTGCCGCCCGCACCACGCCCTGGTCGCGCGGCGGGTTGCCGTAGCCGATGAACACGTGCTTCTGCACGCGCTTCCCCTCGTAGGTCTCGGTCGTGAAGATGTTGCCGCGTGAGTCGACCGCGATGCTATGCACACCTAGGAAGGTGCCGGGGTAGCGGCCGCCGTCTCCGAACTCCGAGACCACCTCGAGCGTCGAGCGCTCGAGCACGTGGATCTTCTCGTTCGAGCCGTCCGCCAGGTACAGCCACCGCTGCTCGGGATCGTGCGAGAACGCGATGTCCCATACGGAGCCGGACCCGAGCGTCTCGGGCGCGACGAACGCCTCACGCACGTAGGTGCCGTCCAGACGGAACTCCTGCAGGCGGTCCCCTGCGCGGTCGCACAGGTACACCAACCCGTCATTGGTCGGCTGGGCGCAGTGCATGGGGCTCCGGTATTGCTGCGCCGGCGGGTCGGCCGGGTTGTAGGGCGGAAGCGGCCCGTCGTCGGGCCGGTTGCCGTACGCGCCCCAGTAGCGCTTCATCTCCCCCGTGTTGATATCGAGTACGGCCACACGACGGTTCCCGTACCCATCGGCGACGTAGGCTTCGTTGGCGGCCGGATCGATCTCGATCTCGGCGACGCGCCAGAAGTTCTCCCTGTCATTGCTCCCGGTGCGCATGTTGGGCTCCCCGATTTGCATCAGGAACTGCCCGGTGCGCGTGAACTTGAGGATGTGGGAGTCGGTCGCCCCGTTGCCGCCGATCCACACGTTGTCCATGTGGTCGACGGTGATGCCGTGATTGGACTCGGGCCAATCGTACCCTTCGCCCGGACCACCCCATGAGCCCACGAGGTTGCCGTCCGCGTCGAACTCGACCACCGGCGGCGCCGGATAACAGCACTCGGCGGTGCCTGCAGCCCCGAGCAGCTCCTGCGGAATGACCGTGGCCTGGCGATGGATGATCCAGACGTGGTCGCGCGAGTCGACGTCGACGCCGATCGTAGACCCGAGGACCCAATGATTGGGGAGCGGGCGCGGCCAGAGGGGATCGACCTGGAAGATCGGTACCTCGCCCTCGCCTGCGGTGGCGCTCCCTCCCGTATCCTCGCTCGCCTGCATGCATGCCGACGCGAGCCCGAAGGTTCCGGCCGACACCAAACACAACATTCCGATCTTGAACTCGCGACTGCGCGCCACGGCTCACCTCCTGATGGGTTGCGGGTAGGAGACAGTCCGGAAAGGGCCGCGTCAAGTTTTCGCAGTCTCCCCAGGGGCCGTCAGGCCCCACGGCAGCGTCCTCCCGGACCCCACGACCGCTTACGAGACCCTAACGCCTTGGGCCCTGCGTCACTCCAAAGCCGGTCCTATACTCGCCATCGAGTCCCGGCCAAGCAGGAGGATGTCGCATGAGGCGGCGGTCGATCATCGGCGGTTTCGTCGGGTTGCTCGCCGTCACGGCGGCGGCCCAGTCGCAGCGTTCGCCGGCGCCGGAAGCGATCACCCCCACGGAGCTCGGACGACTCCTCTTCTGGGACCCGATCCTCTCGGGTGAGCGGGATATCGCCTGCGGCACCTGCCACCATCCCGACTTCGCGTACGGCGACGGGCGCGAGCTCTCGCTGGGGACGGGCTCGGTGGGGCTCGGACCTGCGCGCGTCGACCACTCGGCTGGCCGGATCCCCGTGGTGAAGCGCAACTCCCCCACGATCCTGAACACTGCCTACAACGGGCTCGAGCGCGGGCGGCGACGGCGCCAAAGTCCCCCCATCTCGGCCGACCCCTTGGCCGTGGACGCGGCGCGCGCGCCGATGTTCTGGGACCGCCGCGCTCGCAGCTTGGAGACCCAAGCCCTCGAGCCCCTCAAGGCCTTCGAGGAGATGCGGGGTTCGGCGTATCCCGAAGCGGTCGCGGTAGACAGCGTGCTCACGCGCCTTCGCTCCATTCCCGAGTACGTGACCCTCTTCCGCGAGGCGTACGGGCCCTCCGCGGCAATCGACGCGAGCAGCTTGGCTGGAGCCATCTCCGCATTCGAGCGCTCTCTGGTGGCCATGAACAGCCCCTTCGATCGCTTTCGAGCCGGTGATAGCACGGCGCTGACGGCGCAACAACGTCGCGGCATGGACGAATTCGATGACGCCGGATGCGAGAACTGCCACGACGGGTTGATGTTCTCCGACTTCGACCTCGAAGCGGAAGGAGTCGCCGAGCACTCCTTGCTCGCCGTGCCGGATTCGGGGGCGGGTCGCTTCCGTTTCCGCACGCCTTCGCTCCGCAACGTCGCGCTGACCGCACCGTACATGCACAACGGCACGCTGGCCACGTTGGAGGACGTACTCCGCTTCTACGACGAGGGGCGCTCCCGCAACCCGAACGTGCTCGACGGCGCGCAGCGCGGTAACGGTCGCCGCAACCGAGACGCCGCGACCGGCGTCGCGGTGCTGAGCGGACAGTTCCGGCGGGTCGACGACATGACCGATCAGGAAATGGACGACATCGTCGCGTTCTTGGGGGCTCTCAGCGACGAGCGGTTCGACAAGACGATTCCGGCTCGCGTGCCGAGCGGCCTGGCGCCCGGGGGCGCGATCGCATCGCGCTGAGTCGGACAGTCAGCGGACCGACGGCGCCTAGCCCCTGGCAGGCTCGGGCGCGAACGACGTCAGCAACGGGCGGCAGCACTGTGCCTCCTTGGAAGCTCCGGCTGGGGGCCTCTATCTTCCCCGACTTCCTCCGAGACCGTTCTCGGAGTCCGTTCTTCCGGCCGACCCGACAGGCACGAGCCTCCATGCGCAACGCCGTCCTCGCGACGACCCTCCTCGCCGTCCTCTCCACGACCGTTGCCGCCCAGACTACCCCCGCGTCGGCGCCGCCCGCGCGGGCAGCCATGTCTGCCGCCGTCACCGAGGCCCCGACCATCGACGGCCGCCTCGACGAGGCCGTCTGGGGCCGAGGCCAACTGGTCTCCGGCTTCACCCAGCGCGAGCCGACGGAAGGCCAGCCCGTCTCCGAGCGGACCGAAGTGCGCATCGTCCACGACGAGGACGCGCTCTACATCGGAGCTTGGCTCTACGACCGAGAGCCCGGAGGCATCGTCGTGGGACGTACACTCCGTGACGCCTCGCTCGGCGACACGGACGCATTCCTGGTCATCTTCGACACCTACCTCGACCGCCAGAACGGGTTCGTCTTCGGCACGACGCCTTCGGGCATCGAATACGACGGCCAGGTCACCGACGAG
>JBEBGN010000247.1:0-3252 GCA_040081395.1 Longimicrobiales bacterium | reverse complement strand
TTCGGTACACGTGAGCCGTCCGGGTTGGCGCGCCTCGAGTTCGGTCTCGGTCGAGTGAGGCCCCTGCTCGACCTCTCCTGGAACGCGCTCGAGGACGTCGGTGGCTACCCGGGCGCCGCGACCCTGGAGAACACCATATCCGCGGTCTCCGGGCAGAAGGACTACACCGACCCGTACTTCTCGCGCGGCGCTACGGTCACGCTTCGGGGCGCGGACCCATCCGGCTTCGCGGTGACCGTTCGTGCGGAGGAGCAGCTCAGCGGGAGCGACGTGGTGTCGGACGACCCGGTCAACACGGACTTCCGTCCCGTGCTGTCCGTCGACGAGGGGTGGCTGGGGGCCATCGGGGTTCGGGCACCCTTCGCGCTCCCGGGTGGAGGAAGAGCCGACCTGTTCGGTGAGGTCGGCCGCCTCGAGAGCCGCACGTTCGGGTCGGCGTTCGGCGAAGCGCTGTGGGAGTTCGGCAACCCATCCCGTGCATGGCGGGGTGAAGTGAGCCTCGCTGGCGGGGCGGTGACGCCCGAGGCACCCGCGCAGACGCTGGCGATGCTCGGCGGGCGGTGGACGCTGCCCGGACACGACTACCGCGCGTTCACGGGTGACCGTCACTGGCTTCTGCGCGCCGAGAACACGTGGCCCTTGTACCCACCCTACGTGGGCATCCGGCTCATCGGCGCGGTCGGCGCGACCTACCTCGACGGTCGCAGCTTGCCTGCCGACTGGGTCGTGCGAGACTCGAATGGCCCACGCGGCTCCATCGGCGCCGGCCTCTCCTTCGGGTGGGACGCCGCCCGCGTGGACCTCGCCCACGGGGTGCGGGGGGGCGGCTGGGAGGCGCTCTTCTCGGTGGCGCGCCAGTTCAGGGACTGGCTGTAAGACGCGAAAGAGGCCCGGGAGCGCGAGCCCCCGAGCCTCTTCGAGTCGTGGTGGAACCACCACTCCGATTGCGAGTCGTGCTCGAATGTTCCGCAATCGCACCCGGCCGTCAAAGTCGAACGTCATTCATCGTCAGCGACCGGTCAAGGCTCCCGAGCAGAGGTGGTGTGCCCCCGGAGGGAGTCGAACCCTCACGAGCCGAAGCTCGCCCGATTGACGGCCGGGTGTGTCTACCGTTCCACCACGAGGGCACCTCACACTGCATGAGGGCGGATACGGTCCTGGGACCCGACTGCCAGGTGCGGCCACGCAGACCACGCGGATCTGGTCGGATACTACGCTGCCTCCTCCATCGCCTCCGCAGCCGGCTGCGACTTCGACGAGAGCAGCACGACCTCGTTCACGTGCACTTCGGCAGTCGGAATGACCACGCCGTCGCGCTCGTAGGAGTCGTACTCCAGGCGCCCCTCGACGTAGATCCGGTCCCCCGTGCGGATGTAGTCCTCGGCGAACTGGGCCTGCTTGCTCCAGAGCGTGAGGCGGTGCCAGTCGGTGCGCTCCTGCTCCTCGGAGCCGGCGGGTGCCCGGCGGTTCGTGGCGATGGAGAAGTGGGCGACCTTCGTGCCGCTCTTCGTCTGCTGGATGTCCGGATCACGCCCGACATTGCCGATCAGGGTGATCTTGTTGATGGACCGGCTCATGGGAACTCCCTCCGCTGATGGTGACGATGCCCGGTCGTCGTGACCGTGCGTTTCGTATCGCGGAAGGATGCGCGGCCGTGCGGGGCGCTCCGATGGCGGGAACGGCCTATGCGAGTCGGCTCAGCCGCCGGCTTTGCACTCGTACCAGTTGGTGCCCGTGCCGGAGTCGGCGACGAGAGGGACCGCGAGCTCGACGGCGTGCTCCATCTTGTCCACCACGAGCGCGCGCACGGCTTCAACCTCCGACTCGGCCACCTCGAGCAGGAGTTCGTCGTGGACCTGGAGCAGAATGGACGCGCGCGCGCGCGACTCGTCGAGCGCAGCCTGCACGTCGATCATCGCCTTCTTCATGAGATCGGCGGCCGTCCCCTGGATCGGCGTGTTCTGCGCGACCCGCTCACCGAACTGACGGATATTCCAGTTCTTGGACTCGAGCTCGGGCACGCGCCGTCTGCGGCCCATGATCGTCTGTACGTACCCTTCCCGCTTGGCCATTTCGACTTGTGCGTCGAGGAAGGACCGCACGCCCTGGAAGCGCTCGAAGTACGTGTCGATGAATGCGCGCGCTTGGTCCCGCGTGATGCCGAGCTGGCGCGCGAGGCTGAACGGACCCTGCCCGTAGAGCGTCGCGAAGTTGACCGTCTTCGCCTGTCCGCGCATCGCGGGGGTGACCTGGTCGACGGGCACCCCGAAGATCACCGCAGCGGTCTGCTTGTGGACGTCGATGCCCTGCGTGAACGCGGTCACGAACGCAGGATCGCCGGAGAAGTGCGCGAGCACCCGCAGTTCGATCTGCGAGTAGTCCACCGAGAGGAAAACCATGCCCGGCGCGGCCACGAACCCCTTTCGGATCTCCCGCCCGAGATCCGTGCGGATGGGAATGTTCTGCAGGTTCGGATCGCTGGACGACAGGCGGCCCGTGGCCGCCACGGCCTGGTTGAAGCTGGTATGGATGCGTCCCGTGCGTGGATTCACGAGCTGCGGGAACGCATCCACGTACGTCGAGCGTAGCTTCTCCAGCTCACGATACTCGATCATCAGCCGGGGCACGTCGTGGCCGAGCTCGGCGAGCTCCTCGAGTACCTCCGCGTCGGTCGAGGCCCCCGTCTTCGTCTTCTTGAGCACCGGGAGCCCGAGCTTCTCGAAGAGGACCTGCCGAAGCTGCGGGGTCGAGTTCAGGTTGAAGTCGCCGCCGGCCAACTTGAAAATCTCGTCCTGGACCTGGTCGAGCTCACCCTTGATGCGCGAACGCATGCCCCGGAAGAAATCCTGGTCGATCGCGATGCCTGCGAGCTCCATGCGCGTCAGGACGGGCACGAGCCGCATCTCGACGTCCTCGAAGAGATGTCGCAGGGGGGCGTCGACGAGCTGTGCGCCCAGCCGCTGCGAGAGACGGAGCGACAGTTCAGCGGCCTCCCCCACGTAGTCGCGAGCTCTCTCGACCGGCACCTCCGCAAAGGAGATCGCGCGTTGGCCGGTCCCTACCACCTCCGCGTACGTGCCCGGCTTGTGCGAGAACGCTTCGAGGGACAGGGAGGTGAGGTCGTGCGCGCGTTGGCCGGGATCGATCACGTAGCTCGCCACGAGGGTGTCGAACGCGTGCCCGCGGAGCGTCACGTCCGCTCGTGCCAGAGCGAGCGCCGAGTGCTTCAAGTCGTGACCGACCTTCGCCACA
>JBEBGN010000094.1:0-12259 GCA_040081395.1 Longimicrobiales bacterium | reverse complement strand
CGACCTGTCGCAGGTGCTCCACCTGAGCCTCCGAGGGGAACGCCAATGGGGCCCTCAGCTCTCTGGCAACGCGCTTCGCCTCTCGGTGTGGCGGAGCTTTTGATCGAGCCCCTTCGGCTGGACAGCCGAGCCCCAGGACGGCCATGATGCGGGGTCCTCGATCGCGACGGAGGCAGTGTGCGGGCCCTCATTCTTCTGACTCCCGTCTTACTCGCTGCCTGCGGACGTGCGGAGCGAGAGCGCTTGGCGGCCGTCGAGGCAGCCCAGGTGGCAACCCTGGTCGAAATCGAACGAGTGATCGCGGAGACCATCCGCCGGACCGACCGTCTCGCCGAAGGGGCTGACCGCATCCTGAGTCCCCGTCCCGTGATGACGCCGGGCGAGGAAGACGCGCTCCGCCGTTACCAGAACGGAGTACACGTGGCCCGCGCCCGCACCCTCGCCGTGCGCGTGACCAGCGAGCAGGTGCAGGACTCGCTCGTGGCGGCCGGTCGCCTGGTCGCGCTCGAGGACAGCACGGACTACTGGATCGTCCGTCGAGGTGCCTCCCCCGCGTACGTCCTGCCCGACCTGCGCGAGCTGCTCACCATCCTCGGTCGGCGTTTCCAGGAGCGGCTCGCGGCGCTCGAGCTGCCGCCGTACCGCCTCGAGATCACCAGCTCGCTTCGCACCTCCGAGCGCCAGGAGGAACTGCGCGAGGACAACGCCAACGCCGCCGCCGGGGTGAGCTCACACGAATTCGGCGCTACGGTGGACGTGTCCTACGCGGCGTTCGCACCGCCCGCCTCGCATCCCGAGGATTTGCTCACGGATGTGCCGCCCGAGCTGCGTCCGCACATGGAGCGCCTCGTGGATCTCGCGTTCGAGTCGGTGTCGGCGCGTAAGTCGCGCGAGCTGGGCCAGATCTTCGGCCGGGTCCTCGACCAGGCCCAGACCGAGGGAATTGCGTTGGTGATCTACGAGCGTCAGCAGACGGTCTACCACCTCACTGTGGCGAGACGGCTCGTCGGCCCCTGAGCGATCGACCGTCGGTGCGGCGGCGTCGAGCGCCAGCCAACGGCTACCGGCTCGCGAGCCAGCTCGTGGACTGCGCGCTCACGAGGTCCACGAGGTTCCCCATTGCGACGTTCATGTCCACGAGGTGCAGCCCCCATTGGGGCGTGAGATCACCGCGGATGTCATCGACGCGCGGGTCGGCCGGATTCCCGTGCACGGTCACCTCGAGGTAGGTGGCGTGCTCGTTCGACGTGCACCGAGCGGTGAGCAGCCCGGGGGCGGATACGAAGGGCGTGGCGACCGTAGCGCCCGATGCCACCCAAGTCGGAGCTCCGCCGCGCCCTGCGCCCACGATCGTCAGGCCGGAGGTCGAGAGGTGCGCGTGGAGGTCACCGCTACCGCCTTCGAGCGCGGCAGGGTTGGTACACGCTGCCGCCAGTGCCGGGTCGTCGACTCGCCCGAAGAGGGTGTTCTCAGGGGGTGGCGCGGTCGCCCGGAAGGCCGAGTAGGCGATCAGGCAGCCGGTCTGGGTGCGGGCTCGGCAGAGCGGCACGGTCCGGAAGGTGCCCCCCACGTCGCTGCCCCGCGCGACCGGGATGGTGGTCCCGATCAGGAGGGCGGACACCAGCCGATTCTGCACGGGTTGCCCCTCGATCTCTTGAGCGAGCACCGAGCGGAGCACGGACGCACCCTGCGAGTGGCCGATGAGCACGAAGCCGCGGCCGTCGTTGTCCTCGGCGAGGTAGTGTCGGAACGCCGCGCGCACATCCTCGACGGCAGGGCCGCGATCCAGGTTGGTGGCGCCCCCCGCCCGACGCTCGCGCAGGCCCGCGAGCGTGACCTGTCGGTAGCTGGGTGCGTACAATCTGCACGCGGACCCGAAGCGGGCGAACTGCTGGTAGACCGTGCGCAGCTCGGCCTCGTCCGGTGTCATGTCGCTGTTCATGCCCGGGTCGGTGGAGACCGTCGGGTAGACATAGAAGCAGTCGATGGGGGCGTTCGGATCCGCGCGCCACTCCTCGCGGGCCATGGTGCCGTCCGCGCGTACCACGGTGGTGGTGAGGTCCACCGCGCAGGCGTCCTGGCGACCCGGACGGCACAGCCAGGACGCCGGATCGGAGTAGTCCACGCCGGTGGCGGCCTGCGCGGCGTCCCCCCGCGCCCCTGAAGCCGTCACGGCGGCTCGGGCGATCTTGCCTCCCGCCGCCGAGACCATGAGCGCGACCAGCGCCTCGGTCACCAGAGGTTCCAGGCCCTCGGTGTGTCCCTTGTCGATGCGTACGACGTCGGCGACCACGCGCCCGCCGTCACAGCCGGGGTAGACGAACACGTCGGCCGAGCCCGGACGGGGGAGAAGCCCCCAGGAGCGGGAGCCGGGGTTCTGACGGCCACCGTCGTGCACGTAACCGGGCTGAGTGTCGACCACGTCGGCACGCTGTTGGCGCTCGTCGCACCCGAAGCGTTGCGCCCAGGTGGAGGAGGTGGGCAGCGACAGGATCTCGTGCTCCCCGATCGCGAAGATGTGCGAGAAGTCGCAGGTCGGGTCCTGAACCGGCGCCGCCGTCGTCGGGGCGGCCGCTGCAGGCGCGGGCGCAGCAGGCGGCTCGTTCGCTTGCACAGGACGACCCGCAGTCGGCGCCCGTTCCGCCGCGCCGCCGAGACGTCCTCCAGAGAGGCTGAGGAATCCGTCGACGCGGTTCGCGAAGAATGGCGTGCACACCAGCCGCCGGGACGTCGCGCCCCCTTGGGAATGCCCAGCCAGCCAGAACGCGCGCACGTTCTCGGCCCCAACCTCGGCGACGATCGAGGTCACGATGTTCTGTAGGTAGGCGTCGTCCTCTTCGGTCCACCGTCGGGTTGGCGAGTAGGGTGCGGCAATGACGAGGCGATGACGTTCCTTCTGGTCGAAGATCGGGAAGTAGCGGCGCTGCCAATTTCCGCTCGATCCACCTCCGTGCAGGTTGAGGACGAAGGTCACGTCCTCGCCGGCGCGCAGGTCGCACGGGTAGTCGAGCAGATAGGTGCGACCCGTCCCTGCCTCGGTGACCGGGGCGTCGGTCGAGGAAGTGCAGGGGGCTCCCAGGAGCGTGCGCGCCTGCTGGGCCGATGCGGGGAGCGCCTGCAGAAGCAGGGTCGCTGCGGAGAGCGCTACCAGACCGAGTCGTTCGATCGACATGTCACCTCCAGGGTGCGACGGTTACCGAGCAAGATATGGTCGGGGACCGCCTTACGCGCGGGACCCGCCGTGAGGGGCCGTCCCCCTACCGATAGAGCGCCCGAATCCTCTCCGCATCCGCCGCCGAGAATGGCGACGTCGTAAGGATGTCGTCGCGTGTCGCGAGCTGCCGGCGAAAGCGCATGAAGTATTCGACGATATCCCCGCCGTACTGGAAGGAGTACATGATGTCCGCGAACGCGCTCGTGTGTGCCAGCCCGAAGGCGTGCCCCAACTCGTGGACGCAGGTGAGGTAGACGACGGTGTCGCGGAAGAGCGGGTCCGTTCTGGCCATCGCGGCGATCTCGGCTCCGAGCGCGTCGATATCGGGGTGCACGAATACGTCGGCGGCGGGTCGGCCCGCGACCGTGCGCGCGCGCATCTCGCCGTAGAGACCGCCGCCCGCGGGCACCCAGTACACCCTGACGACCGCGTCGACTTCGGCTGCGGGCGCGAGCCGAAGCGGGGGATCGGCGAGCGCGGCCCATGCCTCTAGGGCTGCCCGTGCGAGTCCGTCGTCCCCCTCGCGGTACCCCGAGTCAGCCGCACCCGGGGCGATGAAGTACCCGAGGGGTCGCGAGGTGTCGAGTCGCCGCGCCCCCGCCTCTTGGCCGCACGCGGAGGCGAGGGGCGCGAAGAGGGCACCCGCCAGAGCGAGAGCCAGGAGTCGAGTGCGCCGCACGTTGGTCACTCGCTTAACGTCCCTCGCTCCCGGGCGTCCAGCAAGGCAGATTGGCGAAGCAGGCTCACCGTCGTCCGGAACTCCCATGTCATCGATTCGCTCGCTCGCATTCGTATCCGTTGCCTTGGCCTCCCTCGTGCTGGCGGCCTGCGGTGGCGGAGACGACGGAGCGGGGCCGTCCGTCGATCTGGACATTCGCGACTTCATCGCTGCGCTGGCGACCGACGGGGGCGTCGATGCCGTCTTCCACGCGGGGGCTCCGCCCGCAGCTGGGGCCGGTCCGGTCGTCGCGCTCAGCGGTTCGTCGGCGATGATCACGGGTGGTAGCGCGATCCGCTCGCTCACCAGCACTACGTCGTTCACTACGGTGATCCTTGTGATCACCGGCATCGACGGCTACTGGGAGATCACGCTCCCGGTTGCGGTGACGACGCAGAACATCTTCGTGACGCTCGCTCAGAACCTTCCCGCGGGCACGCTCCAGCTCGAGATCGCCACCGGCGATGCCGGTGGGCTGGGCGCGTACGACGTGGAGTTCGTTCCCGTACTGGCCGTTGGCACGGGGAACCTCCAAGTGAGCGTGAGCTGGGACGTGAACTCCGACGTCGACCTCTACGTCGTCGAGCCGGGCACGACGGGCGAGGAGATCTTCTACGGGAACTCCACGTCGGCCTCGGGTGGCGCGCTCGACCTCGATTCGAACCCGGACTGCTTCATCGACAACGTCCGCAACGAGAACGTCTCGTGGTCGGGCACGCCCCCGAGCGGCACCTACACGGTTCGCGTGAACCTGTACGACGCGTGCAGTACCACCGGCACGAACTACGTCGTCACCATCCGTCGCCAGGGACAGTCGCCGGTTACCTATCAGGGAGCCCTGACGGGCGTCGGGAACGGGGGCGCGAGCGGCGCCGGGGATACGGTCGCCGCGTTCGTCTACTGACGGCAGCCTGACCGGGGTGCTGCGCGCACCCCGCCTCGGTGCTCGACGGACCACCGCGCTACGAGATCGGCCCCCGCGGAATCCGTTGCGCCCGCTGCGCGGCCTGCCAGGCGAAGTGCGCGAGGAAGATCGCGGACTGTGAGAGCTCGGTCTCGCTCATGCGCTCGGGGTAGTCGGCGTTCGTATGGCGCGTGCGCTCGTCGTAGGCCTCGAAGTCCTTGATGACGGTGAACGCGGGCAGTCCGATCTCGTCGAAGGGCACGTGGTCCGTGCTCCCGATCCCTTCGATCACGTTCCGGCCCACGCCCAAATCGCGGAGCGGTTCGAGCCAGGCGTCGAACACAGCCTTCGCGGCGGCGTTCTCCTGCATGTAGAAGCCCAGGGAACGACCCGAGCCGGGGTCGTCGTTCAGCATGACGGAGAGCTGCTCGCGCGAAGCGGCGTCGGCGAGCTGGTTGTCGATGTAAGCGCGCGCGCCGAGTAGGCCCTGCTCCTCCCCCGACCACAGTACCACGCGTATGGTGCGGCGCGGTCGCGCCCCCACGGCGGTCAGAATGCGCATCGCCTCCATGGCCGCCACCGCACCGTCGCCGTTGTCTGTCGCGCCCACCGCGGTGTGCCAGGAGTCGAGGTGGCCGCCGATGATCACGATCTCATCGCGGAGCTGAGGATCGGTGCCGGGAATATCCGCCACCACGTTGAACGTGCGCGTGTCGGCCTCGTGGTAGCGAGCGCGCAGCTCCACCCGGAGCTCGGGGGGCGTCCCGCCCGCTGCCATGCGCGCGAGCATGTCGTACTGCTCGGCGGCCATGATCATCGTCGGCGTCGCGTCGTTGCGGGTGGTGCGGTTGCCACCGACTCCCACCGTGCCGTCACGATAGGGGCTGGGGCGGATCGCCACTGCTGCCCCCGCGCGCGCCAGGAGGGGCATCATCTGCTGGTTCGGCGTCGTCGAGCGCAGAGGTACGCCTTGTGGGTTGCCCGTCCTGACGCCGTCCGTGTCGAGGCCCGGCTGCGGGCGGTCGGCATCCAGGAACTGCGACTGCGGTTGGTGCGTGAGCACGATCGCGCCGCGCAGCGTGCCCGCCATGGCCTCGATCTCGGCAGCGGTCTTGTCCCCGATATAGACCACCCGACCGGACACGGCGCCGCCTGCGATCGGCGGCGTCCACGCTTCGGCGTAGCCAGTCAGGGGCATGTAGCGCGGCGAAGTCATCTCGATGGACAGCTTGTCGAGCGACCAACCGCGACCGAACTCGAACGGCTCGAGCCTCGGGTTCGAAAGTCCCCACTCCGAGAAGCGGTCCCGCGCCCACCCGGCCGCTTGGTCGTAGGAGGGGGACGCGGTGAGGCGCGCGCCGATGTCGTCGGTGAGTGTGTGAAAGAGGTCGAGCGCCTGGGAACGCTGGAGACCTTCCTCGCGAATGCGGCCCGTCATCGCGAGGTCAACCGGCTCCTGGCTCGAAACCGAAGTGCCCGAGAGCACGCACGCCAAGAACGAGAAGAAGAGGGAACCGAGTCTGACGCGGACACGCATCGTGGCCTCCCCTGCGGATGTGACCCTGGGGAACATGAGGGTGCCTTCGAGACCGCCGCCAGTGTCATACGGCCAGGGGGGCGGCGTCACCAAGAAGGACCCGGCCGGCCCGCCTTCGAGGTCGGCCCCTCACCACCTACCTTGCAGCCGAACCCGAACCCGAGGATGCCCGATGAGGATCCCCGTCGTGCTCACCAGACTGCTCATGGCGATGCCGCTCGCACTGGGTGCCTGCGCCCCCAAGTACTACGCGCCCAACACACAGAACGTACCCCTGCTCACGCGCCGCAGCGACTACAGCGCGGGTGCAGCGGTCGGCGACAGTCGCATCGAGGTCCAGGGTGCGTACGCGGTCACGAATGAACTTGCTCTGTCGGTGAACGCTGCGCACTACGACAAGCGCGACGACGTCGATGGCGATGGGGGCGGAGGGGGCCTGCTCGAGGTCGGTTTCGGCTATCAACGACCCCTCGACGAATACTTCCACATCGGCGTGTTCGGTCTCTTGGGCGGGGGCAGTGTCGAAAATCACTTCCCGTCGACGGTCGCGAGCAATCCCGGCACCAGCGGCGAGATCGAGGCGAAGCTGACACGCTTCGGCGTGCAGCCGTTCATTGGGTTCAGATCCCGGTTCTTCGAGGCGGCTGCCTCGGTGCGCGTAGTCGGCCTCCGCTACTCGGACATCACCGGCAGCCTCGTGTTCGGCGGTGTCGACCAGGTCCAGCTCCTGTCCGGACAGACCGAACACACGCTCCTCGAGCCGGCCCTTACCGTCCGGGGTGGCTTCGAGACCCTGAAGCTCCAGCTCCAGATGGGTTGGAGCGCCAACAAGGGGCACGCCAACTTCCGCCAGGACGAGGGCTACCTCACGGCCGCACTGGTGTACTCACCGAACTGAGTTCCTGGCCCTCGGGGGGCTGACCATTGCAGGTTAGGAGTACCCCCCAACAGCCACGTTTCGGCATTTCGGGGAGGTGCGCTCGGTGCAAGAACAGGGACCGACACTGTTGGTCATCGAGGATGCCCAGGATCAAGCGCTCCTGGTCGGCATCGCCGCGAGGCACGCGCACCCCGGGCTGGTGGTGCACAACGCGTACAACGGCGTCGACGGCATCTCGTTCCTTCGAGATTCGGCTCCTTTCTCGGATCGACCCACCCAGCCGACCCCCGACTTGGTCATTCTGGACCTCTTCATGCCCGAGCTCGACGGCTTCGATGTGCTGGCTTGGATCCAGGAGCGACAGAGCCCACCACCGTTCCCGCTGGTGGTGCTCACCGCCTCGCCAAAACCGGAGGACGAGGCTCGTGCGCTGGCGCTGGGGGCCGTCGCCGTGCATCAGAAGCCGACCGACCTCGCCGGGCTCGGTGAAACCGTGGAGTCCATCGTGCAACGCTGGATCGGACGAGGCTCGATCATCGGAGCCCACCTCTGGTCGATGGGGTAGGCGAACAAGCGGGCCTGCTCCAGTGTCCAACACACTGCCCGCGGTTCGAACCCGTGCCCAGAGTGAGCCCATGACGTTCCGACCCGCCACGTCGATCGCGACGGCTTCGGCGAGTGCCCTCCTCCACGCGCTGGTGGTGGCGTCCAGCGTCGCCGCCCAAGCAGCGGATCCGCCGCGTGTCTGGCCCGACGAGGGTCCGTTCACCTGGGCGCCCCGGCCGACACAGCCGGGCATCCTCGCCGACGACCTGCGCACGCACGTCTATCAACTGGCAGCCGACTCGATGGCCGGGCGCGCAGCGGGCACGCGCGGCAACTTCATGGCGACGACGTATGTCGCCGCAGTCTTCCAGCGCCTGGGTCTGCGACCGGCTGGCGAAAACGGTACCTACTTCCAGACCGTACCCGTCGAGGGTGCCGAGCCGAACTTCCCCGCGCGCAACGTGATCGCGATCCTGCCCGGATCGGACCCCGCCCTGCGTGGCCAGTACGTTCTCGTGGGGGCGCACAACGATCACGAGGGGGTGCTACCCCAGGCCCTCGATCACGACGCGCTGCGCGCGTTCAACCGGGTCATGCGCCCGCAGGGCGCCAATGACCGGCCGGGTGCCCCCACCTCCGAGCAGCAGACGCGCATGGACTCCCTCATTGCCCACGCGCGCTCGATTCGCCCACCGCGTCCCGACACCGTAATGAACGGCGCCGACGACGACGCATCGGGGACCGGCGTCCTGCTCGAGATCGCCGAGAGCTTCGCGCGGGGAGAGGCACCCCGCCGCTCGATCATCTTCATCTCGCATGCCGCGGAGGAAGCTGGGTTGGTCGGCTCCCGCTATTTCACCGACAACCCCACCGTGCCGCTCGATTCGATCGTGGCGGCGCACAACATGGATATGCTCGGGAACGGGGGCGTCACAGACGTTCGCTTCGGTGGACCCGCGCAGGTGCAGATGCTCGGTGCGCGGCGCCTCTCGGCCGAGTTCGGCGACATGATCGACTCGCTCAACGCGGTGCGCGAGGAAACCATGGCCATCGACTACTACTGGGATCGCACGAACGCGCTCAATCGCTTCTGCCGGAGCGACCAGGTCAGCTACTTCAGGCACACGATCCCCGTCACCTACTTCTCGACGGGCTATTCGATCGACTACCACATGCCGACCGACGAGCCGCAGTACATCGACTACGAGCACTCGGCGCGGGTCGGCCGCTTCGTGCACGAGATCATGAGCGCGGTCGCCAACCGACCTGCCAGGCTCCGCATCCTGCCGCCGGAAGAGCGCGACATGAGCGCGCAGTGTGGGCGCTGAGGGTCAGAAGGCCAGGCGCGTGTAGAGCGTGTAGCCCACCGGACGGGCACCGTAGAGTGGCGTCAGCTCCACAGGGAGCCGATGCGCGCTCGCCGAGCCGCCCACCCGCAGCGTCAGCCGACCACGGCGTCCGGCCTCGTACGCCGCTCCGGCCTCGATCTTCGTCAGGCGATACGCCGTGCTGTGGCGTGGGTCCGGAGGCGCGAAGAGTTCGTCCTTGAGGAGGCCCTCGTACCGCGCGAAGGTCGTGATCCTGCCCCAGCGGAGGGCGGTTTCGGCGAGGGTTCCGGAGCGTACGCGCTTGTCGATGAGCAAGAGCAGGGTATCGTCGGCACCCGGGGGAAGCGGAGCCAGTCCGAGGTAGTGCGCGAGCAGGGGAGCCGGCAATCGCGCGCGAGCCTCGGCCAGTGTCATCGTCGTCCGTTGCCGCTGGTTTTGCCCCCAAGCCAGCGTCGTAGACCAGGCGCCCCGTTCCCACTCGGCATGGTGCATCAGCGACACGGTCGAGCGGTAGACATCGACGGCAGGGTGCAGCTGCTCAGGCTCGTCGAGGTTCGCGAAGCTCGCTTGGGCGGCCCAGCTCCCGCCGGGAGTGATCGTGAGGCGGGCGGACCACGAGTTCAGGGCGGGGCGCTCCGGGAGCCAGCGTTCCTGGTCGGGCTCACGACCATTGAACCAGGAGGCTTCGGCCTGGATCAGGTCGTTCGCCACGCCGCCCGTGATGACACCGTACGCGATGTGCGTCGCATCGAGGAAGTGGTGCGAGAGGGGTGCGACCGGGTTGATCGATCCGGAAGGCCGGTGCATGTAGGGCACGGGGCCGAGGGCAGGGCTCCCGGCCAGTGCCCCGTAAAGGAAGGCCCAGGCGCCTTCCTCGATTTCGAGCGTATACGTCAACGAGGCGCCCCCCAGAGCATCGTGGGGGTGCTGTCGGTCCACGAGGGGGACGACGCCGTCCGCCGTCTCCCCGGTCTGCAGGAGTAGGGGGTAGCCGCGGCGTCCCCCGAGCGACTCGATCGATAGCTGGAGGTTCGCATCGAGCCACCCCGCTCCCAATGTCCGACGCGCGGAGGCCATCAGCATCTGCGTGAAGAACGGCGACCTGTCCCCTCTCGGCGTCGGGTCCCATCGCTGCCCGACGTTGACGAAGCCATGCGCCATGACGCTCCAACCGGCGGCGTGCACATGGATGCCCTCCATGGGGAGGGAGGCCGGAGCGCGACCCGTGCCGCCGCCGACGAAGAATGGGGGCACGGTGACAGCTTCGGAGCGTTGGGCGCTTACGGCGCTAGCGAGGGCAGCGCAGGTGCAGCAGCACAGAGATAGGGCGGCGAGCGGTCGGAGCACGGCGGGATCAGGGGCGGTCGGGGAGGCGAACCTATGCGCTGCGTCGTGGTGCGCCAGAAGCACCAGCCCACAACATCCGCCCGTGTGGCCGGGTCCTTCGGTTGCCGGCAGTGTACTCCCACTGGTACCGACCAAGCAGTCACCACACCCTCCGACCAGAAGACGTCCATGAGACTCTCCCTCCGTTCGATCCGTGCGGTCGCGTTCGGGTCTGCGATGCTCGCCTCGACGCTGTCCGCACAGACCCCCGCCGCGCCCGCCCAGACCCCGCTCGAAGTGGGTGCCGTCGCGCCCGACTTCGAGCTTCCAGCAGCCACGCGCTACGGCGTCCTCGCCGAGCCGATCAAGCTGAGCGACTTCGCCGGCAAGACGGTGGTGCTCGCGTTCTTCCCGCGGGCGCGCACGCAGGGGTGCACCATCCAGATGCGCGCGTACCGCGATCAGTACTCGGAGCTCTTCCGCGGCGGCCAAGACGTGGTGCTCATCCCGATCAGCATGGACGCGGCCGAGGACCTTGCCTCGTGGGCTAGCGACGAACAGTTCCCATTCGTCATGGCGAGCGACGTGGGCGGTACGGTAGCGACACAGTTCGGGGCCTCACGTGGGCGAGTGGCCAGTCGCTTCCTCTACGTCATTGGCCCCGACGGCAAGATCGCGCACACTCAGATCCCCTTCCAGGAAGTCGATCCCACCGCCTACGAGCAGCTCTCCGCGGCGCTCGATCGGGTGGTGGAGGTGGCCTCCCGCGAGTAAGTCGCGCTCATGAGCGACGAAGCTTCGTTCCCGCCGCCGCCGGCTCCGTCCCCATCGGATGAGAGCCGGCGGCAGAGCGAGGCGCCGGACGCGCCGCCCGCCCCCGCCGCGCCATTCCGGTGGGCGACGAAGGCGGCAGAGGTCATGGTGATCGTGGTGGGTATCCTGGTTGCCCTGGCCGGCGACGCTTGGTGGGATGGGCGCGTCGAACGCCGTGAGGAACGAGAGGCGATCGCCTCGCTTCAGAATGAGTTCACTGCGTCGCTGCGTGAGGTCGAGTCGGCCAGCGCGCGGCATCAGGAATCCGCCGAGGCGATCCGCCGACTTCTCGCCTGGACCGGGCCGCAACCACGGTTACCCGGCGGAGACACCGTCGCGGTCGCGCTGAACGACGCCATCGGAACGTACACCACCTACAACGACCGGCGCGGCGTGCTGGAAGGTGTCATCGCCTCCGGCGGTCTCCGCCTCATCCAGAACGACTCGCTGCGGGCCATGCTGGCCGGGTGGCCGGCGGTGGTGGAAGATCTGACGGAGGACGAGGTCCTGGCGATGGAGCTGCGCAACGGAGAGCTCCTGCCTTACGTCTATCGGCTGGTGCCCATGGACGGGAGCCGCTTTCCGCGCGACTTCGAGGCGCTCTTCGCCGATCCGTACTTCGAGCGCCTGCTCTTCTGGCGTTTGCGCCAGATCGAAGCCGGGATCCTACCGGCCTACACGGTAGCGCTCAGGGATCTCGAGGCCATTCTGGAGGCGATCAGGGCGGGCGGGCCTTAGGGAAGCGCGGAGGGCCCCTGAGCGCCGCTCATGCTGCGGTTGGTCGGTCCCCGTCTCCGTACGCGCCGCTCCATTCGATCGGCTTCTTGGCGGCGAGCTTGGCACGGCACTTCGGGCACTCGCCGATGGCGAGCACACCCTCGGGCCAGGGGCGGAGATTCGCGAGGGCCACCTGCTGTTGGCATCCGCGGCACCACGCGGAAATCGGGGCGGGCTTCAAGAATGCTACTCGGCTCATGTGAACCGAGCGCGGGG
>JBEBGN010000246.1:0-3266 GCA_040081395.1 Longimicrobiales bacterium | reverse complement strand
AAGCTCCGCCACACCGAGAGGCGAAGCGCGTTGCCAGAGAGCTGAGGGCCCCATTGGCGTTCCCCTCGGAGGCTCAGGTGGAGCACCTGCGACAGGTCGACGCCGACCTGCAGGAGCGCCGTGTGGGAGGTGACGATGCCGCGTCCCGCGTCCGTGCGGTAGAAGCGATAGCCCAGGTGCCCATCCAGCCCCGAGATGGTCGCATCGACGGCCGGCGAAAGGGAGAACGACTCGGCGTCGCCACGCCACCATCGCTGACCCGAAACCGACAGGCCCCCGTCGGCGACCTTCAGGCCCAGGATGCTGGAGATGGACCAGCCCGCAGCAGCATCGTCCCGGCGCGTGCGTGCCGCGTCCAAAGACGCGACGCCACGCTTCCCGTCGATGTCCAACCCCACGCTGGCTTCCTCCCGCGTCGGGCCGACCAGGGCTCCCGGGGTCGCGCTCCCTCCAACTGGAAGCGCGGACGCGGCCCGGGCGCGACCGTAGGTGCCTCGCACACGAACCGGGCCGAAGGCGTCGAGCCCCACCCGCAGGCGGACGTCGCTGAGCGACCAGGCTCGTCCGTCGAGGCCGCCCTCCACGCGGATGCGCTGCGAGAGATCGAAAGCCCCGAGCGAGATCCGCTGGCTCCAGCCGGCATAGCTGCGATCGGGCGCGCCAGCAGGCCGAAGAAAGTGGAGCGACAGGTCGGTGTCATACCGCCACGTCCTGCCTCCACCGGAATAGTCCACGAACCCCGTCACCTTGGGCAAGGTCGTCGCGAAGCCCTCGTCGTGCCGTTCCGGCTCGTATCCTGCGACAGCTCCGACTCCCACACCCGAGTCACGACCCACCCTCACGAGCACACCATCCCAATAGGCGCTGAACCGCTCGTAGGGATTGGCGAAACGGCCGAGCATCACGACCAACGGAGCGCGGAACGACTTCGTGGCGGAGAGCTCATAGGCTCGGAGGGACAGAGGCGGAGGGCCCGCAATCAGCTCATCGTAGCGATACGAGGCGCGCAGGTTGGCCCGAAGGACGACTCCGCCGGGCAGCCGACTCGCCTGGAAGGAGAGGCGGGTGGTGGGCGTCGCAAAGCGGCGCCGAGCCTCCCCTGCGAGGTCCCCGGTCCACTGGGTTCGGGTTTCGCGGGCGTCGAAATCCAAAGCGAGACGCCCGGCCAGTAGAGGGCCACCGCCATCGGGCTGAGGGCGGACAGGTTGCGAGGCCGTGGGCGCCGAAGGCGACGTCGACACCGGCGCGGTGGCGACCTCCGGTGTCGTGAGCGGGATGAAGAGCGTGGCACCCAAGGTCAGTCGCTCTGAGCCCGCGAGCACGCGCGCGACCGAGCGACGCCGGGTGACCGAAGTGAGCAAGACCCGTGCGATAGACTCGGTAGCCAGCGAGTCGGCAAAGACATCGAGTGTGTCCCCGCGAGCGGCTCCCTGCTCGCCGCCTACGGTGAGGTACAGGCCATCCGTTCCTACGTAGTCCACGGTGGCCGGTACGCGCACGACCCCCTGCCCCTCGATGGGTGATCCGAGAATCGCAATCGCTGCGATCACGAGGCACGCAGCCCGAGAACACCGCCGCTGGAGGCGGTTCATTCGCTGTTCCCATTCGGGTGACAGGAGAGGCAGGTCGGCGAGTCGTAGCGGTAGCCGGGCTCACCGCGGTGCTCTGCATCCGTCTCAGTCTGTCGGTGACAGGACAAACAGGTGAACGTGGCGAAGTCGCCCGGCACGGTGTGGCAGTCGGCGCACGTGTCCCACTCCCCGCGGTGCCGGCCGGTGAAGATCGGGAAGGAGTGATCGAAATCTGCGCCGTCCCAACCGAATGGGGTGTGACAGGCGACACAATCCGTCGGGAACCCGGAACCCCGATGCTCACGGTCGTAGTCGGACATGTGGCACGCGACACAGTCGTCGGCATCCGTGGCCGTGAACGGCAGGTCTCCCCCCGGGCCACTGTGACAGGTCGTGCACTCGATGCTCGCGTGACGACCCACCAGCTCGAACCCGCCCGACAGCACGAAGTGATCGAACGCGACGTCGCGGAAGTCGAGCGTGGAGTGGCACTCGACACAGGTCGTCGAGAACCCCAAGCCCTGGTGGTCCACGAGCGACGAGGACACGTAGTCCCGCATGTGGCAGGTCACGCACTCCGTGTCGAGCGCACGGAAGGCCCCGCCCAGGTCGTCGGTGTGGCAACTCTCGCACGACGTCTGGAGGTGTGCACCCTCGAGCGGAAAGCTGCCCGCGTGTACCACGGCGGGATCAACGTCGCTGAACGACTCGGCAGTGTGACAACTCGTGCAGGAGCGGGTGATCGACCCCTCGTGCACGTCGGCGTGACAGCTCGCGCAATCGCCGGAGGGAGCGTCGGGGACTTCGAAGACGAGGCCTGCGTGGCACCCCGCACAGCTCGCATCGGCGTGACGGCCATCGAGCGCGAAGTCGGTGTCCGCGTGATCGAACGCGAGGTCCGTCCGCAGAGGGGACCACGCCTCGGTGGTGTGGCAGCTCGTGCAGACGAGTCCGTCCGGCAGGGCGCCGTGCGGGTTGCTGGTCGTCTGCGCGCCGGCTCCCGTGGGGACGGCGATCACCAGGCCCGCGACCAGGATCCTCAGTCTCGACTTCATTTCTCGCTCCTGTGACAGTCAGCGCACTGCATGCCCAGAGGCCGGTAACGAACCAGCGCTTGGTCCCCCGAACCCGTAGTCAGGTGGCATCCCGCGCAGGGGCCGTCGTCATGGGCGCCGTCGAGCGGGAAGCGCGTCGCCGAGTGGTCGAACACCCCGATCGCGAACTCCTCCGTGGCGTGACACGCCGAGCAGTCCCGCCCCTCGAATTGATCTGCATGGGGATCATCCGGAGCGTGGCACGTGGTGCACGTCTGCCCCGCGACGGTCGCGTGGTCGAACGCAACGTCCTCGAAGGCATCCGTGGCATGGCACGCCTCGCAGGAGAGGCCGACGTATCGATCCGCGTGGGGATCGTCGGCCGCGTGACAGGTGGCGCAGGTCTGCGCCCCGAGCCCGAGCGTGAACCGATCGTGCCCTTGCTCGGGATCCCGATGGCAGGCCACGCAGGGGACCGCCGCGTGGGCACCGTCGAGGGGGAACGAGGATTGCGCGTGACGAGCCCCACCGTACGCGGAGGGCGTCCACGCGCCCTCGGCGTGACAATCGGCACAGCGGATCCAACGGCGCGCGGAAGCGGGGAACACGTGACGATCCACATGGCACGACGCACACGCGTCTGCCACCGGGATCGGATAGG
>JBEBGN010000245.1:0-3277 GCA_040081395.1 Longimicrobiales bacterium | reverse complement strand
GTGGACGCCCAGAGCCTCGAGGTACCCCGCCAGCAACCCGCACCAGAGACCCGCCTTGAGGAGGTCCGCGCTGGACATCGAGGTGTCTCGCGGCGGCAGCTTGGCCAATAGCCACGGACTGGCCCGGAACAAGCCGCCGGCGGCCAACAACGCGACCGTGATCCAGGCCGAGAGAGTCCACCACGAGCGGAGGTAGTCCGTCAGACTGATCGTGCTCTGCCCGGAAATGAGGCGATTCAAGAACTCAGGCGCTGAGCCCCGATAAGCCAGAGCAATCAGCCCCGGAACCACGAAGCCTGCGAAGCCCAGCCAGGCGGCGAACGCCGTCAGGATGAGACGGCGGGCCGACCGAGATGATCTCTCCATGAAGACCAATATAGCCAGCGGCAGCCCGACCCAGCGCGGCAGTCAGGTCGTCAAACCCACGCGCCGCTGATGGGAGCGTGGCGCTCCTGTTCGCCTACTGCGGCTGGATCATCTACCTGGCGCGCTGAGCGGAGCACGGGGGTCACCGCCGCGCCAGATCAGCCAGACCACCGCGGCCAGTAGGACCAAGATCGCGATCGGAGAGACGCCGTCGGTGAGGAACGGCGCGTAGCCGGACGCCATGCGTCCCAGCACCGTCACCCAGGGAAGCTCGGGCCCCATCATGAACACCCGGGCCAACGAGATCGGCACGCTCTCCCGTGCCATCGACACGCTCCACGAAATCGCGACCGTGGGCAGGAGGAGCGCCCACACCAACACGCGGGGAGCCCGGAGGAGCACCGGCACCAGCGCGAGGAAGAGCAGCGGGACCGCGGGCACCATATACCGGACCCCGGTATTGAACTGGAGGTGCGAGAACTGATTGGCGCTCGCGAAGAGCCAGAGGGCGACGGTCGCCCCGTAGACGAGCACGAGCTCGCGCGAGCTCGGTCCACCTGGACGCTGCCGCAAGAAAGGCGCCGCGAGGGCCGCGAGCAGCATCGGGCAGAACGCCACGAGGCCGTACGTCGGGTCGAACAGATTGCCGACCAAGAGATCGACGGTGGGGAGCGTCATGCCATTCCAGCCGCGTACGCTCAATTCGGTCGCGGGCATGTATCGCTGCGCTGGAAACCATGGACTCCCGAACGCCAGCCACTGGTAACCGAACAGGGCGACCATGGGGCCCACGGCTCCGAGCGCGAATTCCAATCCGCCGCGCAGGGCCGCAACCGGTCCGCCGCCCTCCATCGCGCGGACCATCATGATCCACGCGCCGAAGGCGAGAGCGAGGGGCGCAGCACTGTAGTCGAGCAGGATCCCGAAGCCGAGACAGAAACCGGCCACGAAGTGGGCGCGACGATGGCCTCGCCCGTCCGGCTCCCCTGGCCACGTGAGCGCGGCGAAGGCGATCAGGACGACGTGGGCGAGCAGAAGGTTCTGGTTCAGGAAGGCCGTGCGGAAGAACACCGGCGTCCCGAACCCGTAGAGCAGCGCCAGCCACATGGCCTGGCGCTCGTTCCTCAGTCGCGCGCTGAGGAACCAGTACATGAGCACCATGGAGAGCGCGGAGACCGGTGCCATCAGGCCGACGAGCGTGATCGCTGCGGCGAGCCCGAGCTTGATGTCGAGCCCGCGCGCTCGCGACTCGTTCATGAACGTCGTGCGGTTCTCGCGCGGATCGTCGTACGTCGCCGGGGGGCGGGCCGCGAGCAGCCCGGGGCGCGCAGTATAGAGCGCGGCGAGAAAAGGCCGCGCCAGCGCATAGGGTACCGCGCCGAGGATCGAGGCGCCGGGGTTGCTGTTGATGTAGGCGCCCCTGCCCGGAATCTCGAAAAGGTCGGGGTGCAGTCCCATGTAGTCGTCGACGCGTACCGAGAAGTCCTCGGCGAGCGTGATCGCGAGATACGTCTCACGCACCACGTTGGAGGAGAAGTGCGCGCTGAACAGAATCCAACCGGTCAGAAAGAGCCGGACGGCAGTGGCGCGGCTCGCCATGTATCAGTCTTCCACCACGTGACTCTCGAACTCCCTTCGATAGTCCGCCCACCGAGCCGTGTCGAATACGCCGTCGCGCAGGCAGTCCGCGGCGGCGTACGCCATGGCGAGCGCGTGGTGCGTGTTGTCGTGCGCGAAGAGGCCCTGGCGTCCATAGCTCAGGAGGTTCGGGAGACCGGAGGCCCAGGCATCGACGGGCTCGAACGCGGCCTCATACCCGTTCAGGTAGATCGGGTAGGCGTGCGTCAGGCGCCGTGTGAGCACGGCGCTGGGTGGAGCCGGAAGGGGGATGCCGGCTTGCTTCAGGGACTGGCCGACCACATGCCCCAAGTCGGCGTCCGACATGGTCCACCAGTCGTCCGATGTCGAGCACGGAAGCTCCGCACATAGCACGGTGGAGCCGCGGGGCTCCGAACGGACCGCGTAGTTCTTCGGCTCGGACAAGCGAGTGATGGGGATATCAGCGCCCGGAAAGTAGTGGGCGTCGAACTCCGTGAACTGTCCCCTCGGCACCAGCAGGTAGACCAGGATCATGGAGCGGAACCTCATCGACTCCGCCGACTGGCGGATTGCTTCCGGGGCCGCCGGCTCGACGATTCTGGGCAACAGGGTAACGGGAAGGGTCGACCACACCATATCCGTGTGCATGGTGGTCATCTCGTTACCCTGCAGGGCCGAGACCATCCAACCATCTCCGTCGCGTCGCAGGCCCGTTACGCGACATCCGAGACGCAGGTCGGCACCGGACTCCTGTGCGGCCCTGGCGTACGCCTCGGTGATCGCACCGAACCCGCGCCGGGGGTAGTAGAAACGGCCCGCTCCGGGCTTCTTCAATCCCGGCACCGAGCCCAGGATCTTCTTGATGAGCTTACCGAACGATCCGGCCGCGACCCTTCTCCTGGCTTGGATCGCCGACAGCTCCTCGGGTCCGTGGCCCCAGATCTTCACAGCGTAGGGGAAGTAGAAGTCTCGGCAGATCGTCGGGCCGAGGTTGGCTTCGAGAACCGAGGCGAAGGTCTCGCCGTGGGCGCGCGTTCCCCGCGTCGCCTTGCGCGCCATGTCGAGCACGGTGCCCGCGGCGAAGGCCTTGTCGGCGCGGAGCACGAGGTCGACGGGTTTGAGCGGAAAGTGGATCCACCGACCACGTAGCCGAATTCGTCCGTGGCGCGGACGATCGAGTAGCTCGCTGCCGAGCAGCGCCCGGATCTCTGCAAGGATCGCTGGATCAGTGGCCGGATGGAGTCGATGGCTACCGAAGTCCAAGAAGTGACCCTGCCACTCGAAGCTCCCCGCGTTCCCGCCCACCACCGAC
>JBEBGN010000093.1:0-12397 GCA_040081395.1 Longimicrobiales bacterium | reverse complement strand
GGATACGCGCCGCACGGTGTAGCCGTGCTGGTGACCACCGCCACGGACAACCCCACGCGCACGGTCGCCAACTTGCGGTCGCACTTCAGCCATCGGGGCGGAAGCCTGGGCTCATCCGGAAGCGTCGCGTTCGCCTTCAAGCACATGGGCGTTTTTCGGCTGAACCCCGACGGCATCGATGCCGAGTCCCTGGAGCTCGATCTGATCGACCACGGGCTCGAAGAGATGGGCGAGAGCAGTGGCGAGAAGGGGGAGCCGCAGCTGATGATACGCTGCGCCTTCTCCGAGTTCGGTCACCTACAGCGCGCGCTGGAGGAGCGGGGGATCACGCCGATCTCCGCCGAGCTCGAGTACATCGCGCTCAACCCCGTGACGCTGCCGGACGACCAGGCCACCGAGACCCTGGCACTGGTGGACGAGCTCGAGCAGGACGACGACGTGCAGAAGGTGTTCCACAACCTGGGCTGATCGCCCGGAGAGTCGCCCGGACTGGCGAATTGCCCGTCCTGTCGCCGTCCGGCAGATTGGGCACGCAGTGACAACGCCCCGAACCACCGGAGTCATCTGATGTTCAGACCGTCGATCTGCGGAACCCTCGCGCTCTCCCTGCTCCTCCTCGGTGGGGCCGGGGCGTCCGCCCAGGCGCCCGTCGTGACCGCGGACAGTATCGCGAGCGCGCGCGCACTCTCTGCCGCCAACAACACGGTCGACCGGCTGCTGCAAGGACTGGAAGTCCCCGGCGGCAGGTTCGCCCTGGCGGCCCTACGCAGGGCCCGCCCGGAGACGAACGGCCTGATCCACCTGAACGTCACCGAGGTCTACTACATCACGTCGGGAAGCGGCACGTTGGTGACCGGTGGCACACTCACCGAGACGCGCGATACCGATCTGGCCAACGTCTGGGCGGGTCCGAGTCGCTCGGGTGTCCACCAGGGTGGCGTCGCGCGACGCGTGTCCCCGGGGGACGTCATCGCAGTGCCCGCGGGCACGGCGCACCGGTTCTCCGAGCTCGACGGCGTGATCGAGTATCTGGTGTATCGCTTCGAGATGGTGCACTAAGCGCAGTCGCCCCGTGCCGTGAACCGATTGTTGGGTCGGCCACTCAGGGATCTCACGCACCTGAACACCGATGACGTCGAAAACTTCCGAACGACTTCGAGCGGAGATCGAGAACGCGCTCGGGGCCGCCCGCATTCCCGGATGCTCGATTGCCCTCGTGGACCGCACCGGGCTGCGCTGGTCGGCCGGCTTCGGGTTCGCTGACGTACGACGCGAGGAGTGCGCGCACGCGCAGACGGTCTACCATCTCTTCTCGGGTACGAAGCTCTTCACCGCCACGGCGGTGGTGCAGCTCGCCGAGCGGGGGCGCCTCTCGCTCGGCGACGCGCTGACGAAGCACCTCCCGGAGTTCGCGCTTCCGGGCCTCACGCTCACGCACCTTCTCAGCCATACGTCCGGACTGAAGGACTCGCTGCGTAGCTTCCTCGCGGTCACGTTTCCGCCGGATTCACTTCCCAGCTCATCCGAGGCGCTCGCGCGATATCAGCTGGCGAGCGCAGCACCCCCGGGCTCGAAGGTCGCGTACCGGAACGTGAACTACGCGCTGCTCGGCGAGGTCGTCACGCGCGCCTCCGGAACCGAGTTCACCACCTATGTCGAGCGTGAGATCCTACGTCCACTCGGCATGAAGGCCGCGTTCGCGGTGGACGACTCGATGCGCGACTCGATGGCGCGTGGGTACATCGGCCAATGGGACCCCATGCGCCTGGTCGTCGGACTCCTGCTCCCGAACACCCGGGGCCGGCTGTACGGAGAGACGGTCGGCGGGCTCGTCGAGCTCGAGGAGTTCAACCTCGCTACCGCCGCGATCGGCGGGCTCATCGGCACCGTGGAGGATTTCGGTCTCTTCCTTCGGGCACATCTCGATGCTGGCGCCAACGTGATCAGTCCCGACTCGACACGAGCGATGCAGCGCCAAGTCGCGAGTGGTGCGGCGGGGATCGAATCCAGGGTCGGCGTGGGGCTGGGCTGGAAGATCGGCCGCGTGGACGGCCGTACGTTCCTCAACCACGAGGGTGGAGGGGCCGGGTTCACGAGTGAACTGCGCCTCTATCCCGAGGCAGGCCTCGGCGTCGCGCTCGCTATGAACGCGATGCGCATGCCCGCCACCATGAAGCTGGCTCATCGTCTCTGCGAAGCGGTGTACACGCATCGACAGGAGGTAACGACATGAGGGCCGCCGTCTCGAGGGGCTACGGACCCGCCGACTCGGTGACCCTGTCCGACCTCCCGGACCCGGTGCCCGGCGCTGGCCAGATGCTGGTTCGCATACACGCCGCGAGTATGAACCCGCTCGATGCCAAGCTGCGCTCCGGGGCCCTCAAGCGCGTGATGCCGCTGCGGTTCCCCGCCGTTCTGGGCTTCGACTTCTCGGGCACGGTCGAGGGCTTGGGAACCGGCGTCGAAGGCTGGTCGGTCGGGGAGCGCGTCTATGGCCGAACGGACGCCAAGGCTGGCGGAACCCATGCCGAGCTGGTGGTAGTGGGCGCGCGCGTGGTCGACCGGATGCCCGCGGGTATCGACTTCCCGGGGGCCGCAGCCCTGCCGCTCGCCGGCATGACCGCCCTCCAGGCCCTCGAGCAGCTCGGTGTCGGCACCGATGAGCGGGTTCTCGTGATCGGGGCGGCGGGGGGTGTCGGGTCGCTCGCGGTTCAGATCGCGCGGGCCGCCGGAGCATCGGTCACCGGCGTGTGCAGCTCGGCCGCCGCTCCGTTGGTGGTCAGCCTCGGCGCCTCCGTGCTCGACTACACGAAGGGCGAGTTGGCGACAACGGAGGATCGCTTCGATGCCGTGCTCGATACGGTCGCGAACGCCCCGACGGACGACACGCTGCGGGTGATGACGAACTCGGCGAGGTACGTGACGACCGGGTTCGCCGTCGGCATCTTGCTACGCAAGACGTTCGGTCGGCTCGTGTCGCGCCGACACTTCGGTTTCGTGATGAGTCGCGCGGACGGTGCGCTCATGCGCCGATTGACTGCGCTCGTCGCTTCCAACCAGTTGCGCCCCGTCCTGTCGCAGACCTTCCCGCTCGCAAAGATCGCGGAGGCGCACGCGGCAATGGAGGCCGGTCACGTCCGGGGCAAGATCGTAGTGACGATGCCGTGAACGGGAGTAACCCGATCGTCGCCGCGATAGCCCCCGAGCACGTCGGCGAGGCCGTCGCCGTCCTCGCCGACGCGTTCACAGACTACCCGGTGACGCAGTACGTGCTCGGCACCGCCCTGGCGATGCACCACACGGCCCTCATCCGCATGTTCGTGATGGCGCGTGTGCTGCGCGGAGAGCCGCTCTTGGGCGCGCGCGCGGACGGCGCGCTGATCGCGGCGGGAATCGTGTCCTTTCCGAGCAGCGCCCCCGCCCCGCTGGCGTTCCTGGCGCTCCGCGAGGAAACCTGGCGGCTGCTCGGTGCCGAGGCCGAGGCGAGGTACACGGCCTATGGCAACGCGACCGCGACCTTCGCGTTTCCCGAGAAGGCCGTGCACCTGAACATGATCGGCGCTCGGCGAGGCAACCAACGACGGGGTCTCGGCCGTGCGATTCTCGACGCCGTGCAGGACATCGCGCGCGCGCGACCTGGCTCGCCGGGGGTCGAGCTCACGACGGAGCGCCTCGAGAACGTGGCCTACTACCAGGCCCAGGGATTCGAGCTGGTAGGGCACGCGCGCGTCGGCCCCGGGCTCGAATCGTGGGGGTTCTTCCGACCGAACTGAGGGCCCGCGGGAATCCCCCTACGCGACCGGCCAGGCTCCCCATGACGGACCCGGGCCTGCGCATCCGCGAGTATGGAGCACCACAGCTCACGGAGGTCGTCGTGCTGGCCGCTCGCAGATCGCTCGTCGCGTCACTCGCCCTCGTCACACTCGCCGCGCTGCCCCTCGGCGCCGCGGCCCAAGATGCGTCCGGCCCATGGAGCCTGGTCGTCCGTGGCACACTGTCCGGGACGTCGTACGAGTCTGCCCCCGCGGGCTACAAGCTCTACAGCGGCATAGCGATCGAGGTGGGTGTGCGGCGCGAGCTCGCGGATCTGTTCGCGCTCGAGCTGGCGCTCCGCACGGAGTCGCGCGAGGTCACGGGCCCGGCAGGCCCCAACGATGCGTTGGGCGGGCTCGAGGTGGTCGCGCTCACGCCCACGTTCCAGTGGCGGCCACGCGGCGGATCGGGGGCCGCGTTCCAGCCCTACCTCGGGGTCGGCGGCGCGTTCAGCGCCGTCTGGGAAAAGAGCGGCGCGCTCGACTCAGCCGACCTGTCACCCCAGCTCGACCCCGCCCTCCAACTCGGGCTCGACTTCGAGGTCTCGCCCCGCGTCGCGCTCAACCTGGACGCGCGTTGGCACACACTCGGCTGGACGATCGACGACTACCTGACGCCATCCCCCACCGTGGAGGTCGACCCGCTGGTGCTCGGGCTGGGTGCGCGCGTGGTCTTCTGAACTACACCCACTCCTTCTGGAGTTCTTGCAGCGCGGCGTTCCCGGGGCAGAGCGTCTCGTACGGGATCTTCACCAGTGGCGTGTCCGACGTGTTCTCGAACCCATGCAGGTCCTTCCCCGACTCGGACAAATAGAGCAGACCAGTCGCGATCTCGCCGCGCGACTGCGTGTCGGCGAGATAGTCCATGACCGCCCGCCGGTTGGTCGGGTCGAAGGTCTCGTCGACCTTCCGGAGCCGCACGGTGCTGCCGTCGTGCATGGTCACCGCGGTCGTGGTGCCCTTGGCGTAGTCCGTCTTGATCTCGGCCTTGAGCGGCACGAAGTCGGTCGCGGTGACCTCGTGCATGTGTTCGCGCGTGTGCGCGTAGCTCTTGGTCGAGCCCTTGTGATCGTTGAAGGTCACGCACGGCGAGATCACGTCGATGAACGCGAAGCCGTTGTGCACGAGGCCCGCTTTCAGGATCGGCACCAGCTGCTTCTTGTCCCCCGAGAAGGACCGCGCCACGAAGGTCGCGCCCAGGTTGAGCGCGAGGTTCACCGAGTCGATGGGACCCTGGAGATTCGTCGCGCCCCCCTTGGCGGTGCTGCCGATGTCGGCCGAAGCGGAGAACTGCCCCTTGGTGAGCCCGTAGACGCCGTTGTTCTCGAGCACGTACAGCATGTTCACGTTCCGCCGGATGGCGTGGCAGAACTGCCCGAGCCCGATCGACAGCGAGTCACCGTCCCCCGAAATGCCGACGTACAAGATCTCGCGGTTGGCAGCGTTCGCGCCTGCGGCAATGGAGGGCATGCGGCCGTGCACGCTGTTGAACCCGTGCGCGGTCTTGGCGAAGTAGGTCGGCGTCTTGGACGAGCAGCCGATGCCGGAGAGCTTGGCGAGCCGATGTGGCTCGACGTTCATCTCCCAGAGAGCTTGGATGATGGCAGCCGTGACCGAGTCGTGCCCGCACCCGGCGCACAGCGTGGACATGGAGCCTTCGTAGTCCCTCGTGGTCAGACCGAGGGCGTTGAGCGGCATCTTGGGATGCCGCGCGACCGGCTTGACGATGTAGCTCATGAACCCACCTCCATCAGCTTACCCTCCAAATGGGGCGCGAGTCCGCGCAGCACGTGGCCCTTGGAGAGCGGCTGCCCCCCGAAGTACGTGACCGAGTGCAACTTCTCCTTGGGCACGGCGGTCTCGATGGTGAGCAGCTTCTTCAGCTGCTCGTCGCGGTTCTGCTCGATGACGAAGATCATGTCGTGTTCGGCGAGGAACTGCTCGACCTGCCTCCCGAACGGGAAGCCGCGCACGCGCATGTAGTCGAAGTGGATGCCGCGCGAAGCCAGGTCGTCGCGTGCCTCCATGACCGCCCAGTTGCACCCGCCCAGAGAGATCAGTCCCATCGACGTCGGCGCACTCGCCTTCTGGATGACTGGCGCGGGGACCGCCTCTCCCGCTGAGGCGATCTTCAGCTTGAGCCGCTCCATCACCTCGGAGTAGGCATCCGAGTCCTCGGTGTAGCGACCGTACTTGTCATGCCCCGAGCCGCGCGTGAAGTACGCGCCCTTGGGGTGCGTGCCCGGGAGCGAGCGCGCGGCGATGTGGTCGCCATCGACGTCGAGATAGCGGTAGAAGTTCTTGGCCTTGGCCAGCTCATCGGCCGTGAGCACCTTGCCGCGGTCGGGGCGGAATGCGTCGTCCCACTCGAACTTGTCGACCACCCAGTCGTTCATGCCGATGTCGAGATCGGAGAGCACGAACACCGGAGTCTGGAAGCGCTCCGCGAGATCGAATGCCTTCACCGCGAACTCGAAGCACTCGCGCGGATCCGAAGGGAAGAGCACGATGTGCTTGGTGTCCCCGTGCGACGCATACGCCGCGAGGATGAGGTCCCCCTGCTGCGTGCGGGTCGGCATGCCGGTGGAGGGGCCGGTGCGCTGGATATCGAAGAAGACCCCCGGTACCTCGGAGTAGTAGGCCAGCCCGATGAACTCGCTCATGAGCGAGATGCCGGGCCCCGCGGTCGGCGTGAACGCGCGCGCACCCATCCAGCTCGCGCCAATGACCATGCCCGCCGCGGACAGCTCGTCCTCGGCCTGGAGGATGGCGTAGTTGTGCTTGCCGGTGGAGGCGTCTACGCGGAAGCGCTCGCAGTACTCGGCGAATCCGTCCATGACCGACGTGGCCGGCGTGATCGGGTACCACGCGCCGACCGTGGCGCCTGCGTACACGCAACCGAGCGCGGCAGCCGAGTTGCCGGTGACGATCACCTTGCCGCGGTTCTCGTCCATGGCCTCGAGGCGGATCGGGAGCGGGCAGTCGAAGCGCTCCTTCACGTAGTCGTGGCCGCGGGCGATCGCCTCGAAGTTCGACTTCATGAGGTGCTTCTTGGCCGCGAACTTCTCCTCGAGCATGCCCTTCACGACGTCCATGTCGATGTCGAGCAGCGCGACCAGCGCGCCCACATACGTGATGTTCTTCATCAGGATGCGCGTGCGCGAGCCCTCGAAGTGCTCGATGCACATCTGGGCGAGCGGGATGCCGATGAAGTTCACGTCCTCACGGCGGAACTCCTCGGTGAGCTCCTTGGTGCTGTCGTAGATGATCCAGCCACCCGACACCACGCTCTCGATGTCCCGGGCATAGCTCTCCGGGTTCATCGCGACCATGAGATGGAAGTCCGGGCTACGCGCCGTGTAGCCGTCCTTGTTGACGCGGATCTCGTACCAGGTGGGGAGCCCCTGGATGTTCGACGGGAAGACGTTCTTTCCCGACACGGGAATCCCCATGCGGAAGAGCGCCTGCAGAAGCAGGCTATTCGCGCTCGCCGAGCCGGTCCCGTTGACCGTGGCGATCTTCAGCGCGAAGTCGTTTACACCGCAGCCGTGGGGCTGGTCCACGATTCGTGTCCTGCGTAAGGGGTCAGTAGATCGGAGCGCACCATGTCCCACGCAGCGGTGGGGCAGCGTTCCGCGCAGAGTCCGCAGTGGACGCAGAGGTCTTCGTCCTTGACCATCACGCGCTTCGTCTGCGGAAGCGCCTCCGACACATACAGCGGCTGCTTCAGGTTCTCCGCGGGAGCGGTGAGCCGGCTGCGCAGGTCCGCCTCTTCGCCGTTCTCCGCGATGGTGAGGCAGAGCACCGGGCAGATGTCGATACACGCATCGCACTCGATGCACAGCTTGCCCGTGAAGTCCGTCTGCACGTCACAGTTGAGGCAGCGCCCGACCTCCTGCGCCGTCTCCTTCAGGTCGTAGCCGAGCTCGGCCTCCACGCTGATGCTCGAAAGCCGCTTGGCGAGCTCGACATAGCGCATCTCGGTGCGCTTGACCGGGTCGTAGTCGTTCGCATAGCTCCACTCGTGCAGCCCCATCTTGGTCGAGATGAGGTTCATGCCGTCGGCGGGCCGCTCCGTGACCGGCCTGCCCTGACAGTAGTTGTCGATCGAGATGGCGGCCTGATGCCCGTGCTCGACGGCCCAGATGATGTTTTCGGGTCCCCAGGCGGCGTCACCGCCGAAAAACACGCCTTCACGCGTCGCCATGAAGGTGGAGCGGTCGACCACCGGCATGTCCCACTTGCCGAACTCGATGCCGATATCCTTCTCGATCCATGGAAACGCGTTGTCCTGGCCGATGGCGAGCACGACGTCGTCGGCCGGGAGGAATTTCTCGTCGACCTTCTTGCTCACCTGCTTGCCGTCGGGACCCTCGCTCCACTCGAGCACGTCGAAGACCATGCCGGTGAGCTTACCGTTCTCGACCACGAACTTCTGGGGAGCGTGGTTGACGATGATGTCGACTTGCTCACCCTCGGCGTCCTCCAGCTCCCACGGCGAGGCCTTGAAGTACGGCCGCGTGCGGCGCGCCATGACCTTCACGTCCTTGGCGCCGAGACGCTTCGCGCTGCGGCAACAGTCCATGGCGGTGTTGCCGACACCGATGACGAGCACGGTCTTGCCGACCGAGTCGATGTGGCCGAAGTGCAACGACTCGAGCCACTCGATACCGATGTGGATGTTGGCGGCGCCTTCCTTGCGGCCCGGGATGTCGAGCTCCTTGCCCTTCGGCGCGCCGGTGCCGACGAAGACCGCGTCGAACTCACCGGAGTCGAGCAACTTTTTCATGCTCTCGACGCGGGAGTTGTAGCGGACCTCCACGCCCATCTCGACGATCATGCCGATCTCGTCGTCGATGACCTCGGCGGGGAGGCGGAAGGACGGGATGTTCGTGCGCATGAGCCCGCCCGCCCGAGGGAGCGCCTCGAAGACCACGACCTCGTAGCCCTCGGGTGCGAGATCGTTGGCGACGGTGAGCGACGCGGGCCCCGCCCCGACGAGCGCGACGCGCTTGCCGTTCCGCACGGCCGGCGCCTTCGGCAGGAAGGGACGCACATCGCCCTTGAGATCGGCAGCGACGCGCTTCAGGCGGCAGATCGCGACCGGCGCACCCTCCACACGCGTGCGCCGGCAGGCGGGCTCGCAGGGACGGTCGCAGGTCCTGCCCAGGATCCCCGGGAAGACGTTCGACTTCCGGTTGAGCAGGTAGGACTCGGTGTACTTCCCGTCCGCGATCAGGCGGATGTACTCGGGCACGTTGGTATGAGCCGGACATGCCCACTGGCAGTCCACGACCCGGTGGTAATGCTGGGGATCCCGGGTGTTCGTTGGGCGCATGTATCTCTCTGTCGCGGTTCTCGTGGCGCTGCTCAGGGGCTTCTCGTAGAAAAAGCGCCCGACCGGGGCGCCTCGGAGAACCCTGGGCCGGAAGCGAGGCCGACCCTATCCGTGCATCATTTCCCACTTTCTCGAAACGCGCAAGAACCTAACGGATCACGGCCGTTGCGTCCCCGGCGGCCACCGCGGACAATTCCGGGATGCCGACGCCGCAAACCCGGGCCGCGCGAGTGGATGGGCCCCCTCTCGCCCTGGACGTCGACCGCATCGTGGAGACGGTCGAGCGACTCCACCGACGCATCGAGGAGCGGTTCCCGGGCTCGAGCCTGGGGAAGGTCTGCACCGACCTCCTCGACATCGCCCTGAGAACCCGGGTGCGGCTCGACCAGGTCGCCCGACCGATCCTCTGGCTGCGGCTCGGCACGTGGGCCCTGGTGGGGCTGGTGGTGATCGGGGTGGCCGCCGTTCTACGTGCGGTCCTGATGAGCGTACCCGGAGCGGGCGTGGACCCCTTCACGGCCCTCCAGGCGCTCGAGTCCGGGATCCAGAATGCCGTGTTCATCGGCGTCGCATTGGCATTCCTCATCACCGCGGAGGAGCGCCTCCGGCGGAACCGAGCCCTCGAGTTCATTCGCGAGCTGAGGGCCCTGGCGCACATCGTCGACATGCTCCAGCTGACCAAGGACCCGGATCGGCTCCTGGGCGCCACGTCCGCGACCGCATCCTCACCCGAGCGAACCCTCTCGCGGCTCGAGCTCGGGCGCTACCTCGACTATTGCTCCGAGCTGCTCTCGCTCACGGGTAAGCTCGCGGCGCTCTACGCCGAGCGCTTCAGCGACGCGGTGGTGCTCCAGGCGGTCGACCAGGTGGAGGACCTCACCACCGGTCTCTCCAACAAGGTGTGGCAGAAGATCATGATCCTGGACTCGGCCTCGTCGAGAGGCTGACCCCGGCGTCCGTACCCGTCAGAAGATCTCGAACTCGGTGTCCGACAGGAGTTCGAGGTACGAGAGCGACTCGTTCGCCTCGTAGACGTAGCAGGAGTAGTAGCGGATGGAGCCGCGCCAGTAGACGGTCGAGTAGGGGTTCGTGCCGTCGAGCCCGCCGATCAGCATCCCGCGGATGGTGCCCTCGTGAATGTCGTCCACCGAGCCCGCCAGCACGATCCCATTCCAGGACCAGGACGAGCCGGCGTCCAGCTCGCCGTTCACGATGAGCACGCCCCGCCCGTTCCAGCTGCTCCCCGGGTTGAAGTACCCGTTCACACGGCTCACCGGGAACGAATCTGACGGGAGCGATGCCCAGCTCGGCGGCGTGCCCTCGAAGTCTACCGGGAAGGTCGGATCCGAGAGCACGTCCCAGCGCAGGCCGACCGAGTCGTACATCTGCGCGAAGCCACCGCTCCACTGCTTCCCCGTGGGGCTGCCGGCGAGCACTCCACCGGATTGCTGGCCGGTCGTGGTGCGCGCGATCGCGCCCGTGATGTCCGTGGCGTTGCCGCCGGGACAGTCCAGCGCACTGTTCTGATCGTTGCCGTCGATGAGTCCACCGCTGTTCTGCGCGTATACAGCGGTCGCAGTGATCATGGCCGCGGCCCAGTGACGCAGCGGCCGCCTGTGGTGCCACGCATACGCCCCCACCACCCTGCGCGCGGGCGAGCTCGGCGTGAACGGGCTGCTCACGGTGGCCTCCGACCTCACGTAGTAGAGGTCGGTGATCGAATCCTGACTCGCGATCTTGCGCGTGGTGATCATCGCCACTCCGCCGCCGACCGCGTAGCTCACCGAGTCTCCCACGACACCGATCTGCTCCGCGACGAAGCGGTGCAGCCCGGCGCGCGCGACCGCGAGCGCCTCGGCACCCTCGTCGGCGCCGCGCGCCATGTCGAACTCGGAGTTCACCACGAGATACCCGGTTGCCGCCGCCACCGAGATGGCGAAGAGCATCATCACGACGAGCGCCAGCACGAAGCCACCGCGTCTGCCCGTGTCCACTCTGTCCGCCCGGTTCATGGCACGTTCCTCAGAACCATGTTGACCGACCAGCCGTAGGTGACGTCCCGCTGCCCGCCCGACTCGGCTCGCTTGCGGGCGTCCGCCACGAAGCGCACCGCGTCGATACTGCTGAGGTTGGCACTGGTGATGGTGTCCGCGTAGGTCGTCCCGCCCGTCCGGTACTGGAACTGCGCGGTCGAATCCATGCCGGTCGCGAGCTCCACCAGGGGCTGGCCATACGTGCCGCGGAAGAGCCCCAGGGTACCGGGCTCCAGTACGGAGGTCTGGATCTTGAAAGTCGTCTCCCGATACAGCATCAGGATGTCCCCCTCGATCGGGAACGTCCCATAAAGGAGTCCGAGGCGGCGGACCCGGTGGAACTCCCCTGTCGCCCACGTGGTGTCTGCCCCGCTCACCGCACAGCTCGGCGCGGGCGTACCCGTGGTACCATCCATGTAGGCCCAGGTCGCGGTGCGGTAGTCCCAGTCGCCGGTCGACTGGTTGAGCCAGGCCACGCCCGCGATTTCCGCGTTGTAGAGCCCTGTCTCCCCCCCCTCGTTGTGGACGTAGACGTTCGTGCTCGTCACGTCGCAGACGGCGAAGAGCCGCACGGGGGAGCGCACGGTGAGCGTGCGGCGCCCTGCGACGACGAACCCCTCGTCCATGACCGAGCGGAGCTCGCCGGCCATGCGCTCGGTGGCCGTTCGCGCATTGTCGTGTGCTTGGGCACGGAGCGTCTGCGCCGAGTAGTACTGCGTCTGCACCAAGAACGTGGTGCTGACCAGCATGATCACGATCGACGAGAGGACCAGCGCGATGATCGTCTCGATGAGCGTGAAGCCCGCGGAGCGGGCTACCACGCCGCCGACGTGTACGAGGTCACGCTGTGCGATGGCCCTTCGCCGGCGATCGGGACGATCGACACGTCGATGCGCTTCAGCACCGGGCTCACGAGGGAGATCGAGACCGTGGACTGGAACGACGTCCCCTCCGCCACCAGGGTGTCCAAGGACGTGCCCGGTGTCAGCGCCGTAAACGCCTCGGCGGCCAAGGAGTCGAGCCGCTCGTCCGCGAATACGATCAACTCGGAACGTGCGCCGGCGTAACGCATGCGCACACCCAGGGCCCCGCTCAACTGGACGATCATCAGCACTCCCACCGAAAAGATCACCAGGGCGCCGATGACCTCGATCAGCGTGAACCCGTCGGGCGGGCGTGCGGAGGACCATGAGCGACAGCTCAAGTCCGATCTA
>JBEBGN010000092.1:0-12647 GCA_040081395.1 Longimicrobiales bacterium | reverse complement strand
CCGGAGGCGCGTGACAATGCTTTTGTTTCACAAGTGATTCTCGTGCGTTGGGTAGAGACATGGTACCGCTACGAAACGTTCACGGCGCGAGGGCCCAAACCCCTCGACCCCGGGGGCTCCCCCCGCCCCCATCTTCGGCCTCTGTTCGGGGGCCCTACATCCCCGTGACGCCGAGCTTACCAATCCCCGACCCAGGGCCGTAGATTGGTGTGCACAGGACCTCGAAAGGCCCGTCTTCAGCGGTCGATTGCCAATCCCCGCCCCGGCTTCGAGGTCCTTTCGTCTCTCTGGTGCACTGCGTCGCACGCGACGGTCAATCGTTCCTACGAGGATCGGACTATGGATCGGAAGTGGGTGTATCTCTTTTCGGAGCTCGAGGCCGCGGAAGCCACCGTATCCGACTGGGAGGGCGTGCGCGCGCTCCTCGGCGGCAAGGGTGCGAACCTAGCCGAGATGTCGCGTATCGGAGTCCCGGTTCCGCCGGGCTTCACGGTGACGACCGAGGCGTGTATCGCCTATCTGGCCGAAGAGGGACGCTTTCCGACCGACATCTGGGACCAGGCGATCGCCGCGCTGAAGGCGATCGAGAAGCAGACCGGCAAGTCGTTCGGCGACCCGAAGAACCCGCTGCTCGTCTCCTGCCGCTCGGGCGCGAAGTTCTCGATGCCCGGCATGATGGACACCATCCTGAACCTCGGCCTGAACGACGAGGTCGCGGAGGGCATGGTGAAGCTGACTGGGGACGCGCGGTTCGTGTACGACTCGTATCGCCGCCTCATCCAGATGTTCGGCACCGTGGTGCGCGAGATCGAGGACGAGGTCTTCGAGGAGGTCATCGAGCATCGGCGTGAGGAGGCTGGCGTCGCCACCGACCCCGAGCTCTCCGCCGAAGACTGGAAGGCCGTGACGAAGCGCTTCAAGGAGCTGGTGAAGATCCACAGCCACTCCCCCTTCCCGCAGGATCCCATCGAGCAGCTGCGCGCGGCGACCGAGGCCGTGTTCGACTCCTGGAACACGAAGCGCGCGGTCGACTACCGGAACGCCTCCGGCATTCCGCACGACCTAGGCACCGGCGTGAACATCGTCACCATGGTGTTCGGCAACATGGGCGAGACGTCGGGCACCGGCGTGGTCATGAGCCGCAACCCGTCCAGCGGCGAGCCCGGCCTGCACGGCGACTTCCTCGTGAATGCACAGGGCGAGGATGTGGTCGCCGGGACGCGCCAGACTTTCGAGATCTCCGCGATGGCGAAGCGCTTCCCCGCAGCCTATAAAGAGCTCTGCGACATCGCCGACAAGCTCGAGCGGCATTATCGCAACATGCAGGACATCGAGTTCACGATCGAGACCGGCAAGCTCTGGCTGCTCCAGACCCGCAACGGCAAGCGCACGGCGCAGGCCGAGGTCCGCATCGCCGTCGACATGGTGGACGAGGGGCTGCTCGAGCGGGAGGAGGCCGTGCTGCGCGTGAGCCCCGAGCAGGTGGACTTCTATCTCCACCCGCAGTTCGATGAGCATGCCCGCAAGAAAGCGCAGCTCATCGCCCAGGGCCTCAACGTGTCCCCCGGCGCCGCGGTGGGCATCATCGCGTTCGATGCCGACACCGCCGAGCGCTGGGCCAAGGTGGACGGGAAGCCCGTCATCATGGTGCGTCCGGAGACGAAGCCGGACGACGTGCACGGCATGCTCGCCGCCGAGGGCATCGTGACGAGCCGCGGCGGCCGCACCAGCCACGCCGCGCTCGTGGCGAGGCAGTTCGGCAAGCCCGCCGTCGTGGGTGTCGAGGCCCTGGAGATCGACCTCGACGACCGTGAGGCGAGGGTCGGAGACCTCACGATCCGCGAGGGCACAGAGATCTCGATCGACGGCGCGCGCGGAGAGGTCTACCTCGGCGCGCTGCCCAAGGTGGTACCCGACATCCAGGACGCCTGGCTCAGCCGCCTCATGGAGTGGGCCGACGAGTTCCGCACCATCGAGGTGTGGGGCAACTCGGACTATCCCGAAGACGCACGGCGCGCCCGCAAGCTCGGGGCGCAGGGAATCGGCCTCTGCCGCACCGAGCATATGTTCTTCGAGGAGGACCGCCTCCCGATCATGCGAGAGATGATCATGGCTCGCACGAACGCCGAAAGGGAGAGCGCTCTCGACCGTCTGCTTCCCCTCCAGCGCGGGGACTTCGAGGGACTGTACCGGGCCATGGATGGCCTGCCCGTCGTGGTTCGTCTGCTGGATCCGCCGTTGCACGAGTTCTTGCCGGACCACATCGAGCTCATGCGCGACCTGGCCGAAGCCAAGCTCAAGCTCCAGCACCTCGGCACCCTCCGAGAGATCGATGCCACCCTCGAGGAGATCCGTGCGAAGCAGGACTTCCTCGCACGGACCGAGGAGTTGATGGAGGCGAACCCCATGCTCGGAACCCGCGGGGTGCGCCTGGCGATGCTCCTCCCCGAGCTGACCCGCATGCAGGCGCGCGCGCTCTTCCAGGCCGCCGCCACCTGCACGCGAGAGGGCGTCGACGTGAAGGTCGAGATCATGATTCCGCTCGTGTCGCACGTGAACGAGCTGAAGACCCAGAAGGCCATCGTGGAAGCCGAGGCCCGTCAGGTCATGGATGAAGAGGAGCGGGAGATCCCGTACAAGCTCGGCACCATGATCGAGATCCCGCGCGCCGCGCTCGTCGCGGACGAGATCGCCAAGGACGCCGAGTTCTTCTCATTCGGTACGAATGACCTGACCCAGACCGTGTTCGGCATGTCGCGGGACGACGCCGAACAGGGCTTCCTGCTCCAGTACCTCGAGGACGGCGTGCTGGCCGACAATCCGTTCCAGACCATCGACCAGGAAGGCGTCGGCCTGATCATGCGACAGGCGGTCGAGCTGGGCCGCAAGACCCGCCCCGATCTCGAGATCGGGATCTGCGGCGAACACGGCGGCGATCCGCGCTCCGTCGAGTTCTGCCACCGCATCGGGCTCAACTACGTCAGCTGCTCGCCATTCCGCGTGCCGGTGGCGCGCTTCGCCGCCGCCCAGGCTGCGGTGCGCGAAGCGGGTTGGAGGCCGATGCCCGCCGCGCCGCGCGACATGAAGCGGCCGCAGCGTAGCGCGAAAGCTGCGAAGGCCGCCAAGGGCGGCAAGAAGGAGCAGGCGACGGTCGCCTAGTCGCTCGCGCTCGCTCGAAGCATCGGAGCCGGTCGTCGCCTCGCGCGGCGGCCGGCTTCGTCGTTCTAGCGCTTCGCGAGGCGTGCCACGAGCGCGCGCAACGTTGCCTGCGTCTCGTCGGTGAACCAACGCACCGCAGCCGCTTCGTGGTCGGCCTCGGTGACGGCGTCGAACTGAGCCACTAGGTCGGCGCGCGCGATACGGCGTGTCTCCCGCATGGCGTCACGCGGGAGCGCCACCATGCGCTCCGCCCAGGCAAGCGCGGTCGGCACCACAACGTCGGGGGGGACCACCTCGTCGACCAGCCCGACACGGAGCGCCTCGGCAGGCGGAATCAACGCACCGGCGACGAGGAGTTGGTCCCCCACCCGTACACCGACGAGCCGCTTCATGGCGTACTGGAGGACCGGAGGCACGACGAGTCCGACCTGCACCTCATTCATGCCGATCTTGAAGGGCCCGTCGGCCATGACGCGCCGGTCGCAGAAGACCGAAAGCACGGCACCAGCAGCCGGGCAGTGACCGGTGATGGCGGCGCCGACCGGGACCGGGCTCGCGGCGACCGTGCGAAGCATGGCGAAGAAGGACCGCCAGAAGTCGCGGATACCATCCAGATCGAGCGCGAGCAGAGCGGGCACGTCGAGCCCACCGCTGAACATGCCAGGTGCGCCGGAGATCACCATGGCTCCCGCACCCTGCCTCGACGCCTCTTCGACGCGGCGGCCGAGTGAAGACACGAGCGCAGGGTCGAAGGCGTTCGCGGGCGGGCGAGCGAGCCGCAGCTCGCGGACCCGGCCGTGGTCGATGATGTCGATCATGGAGCCCGATGCTACCACGCGAGGCTGCGGCCGCGCGAGGGGGACGCTGGTCCAGGGGAGGGACTGCGGCATCGAAACGGGCGCGGACCGACGATGGAGGGCCGCGTCTACGTACCGCGTCTACGCACCGGTTCGGCGCGACCGCGTCATTCGACGTAGAGAACGGACGACGACGAGCGGGCATCGTTCACACAGGAACGAACTCTCTCGGACCAGGAGCACGCCCATGGATGCCACGTACCGCACCTACAACCTGAACTGCATCGGCCGCTCGATCGGCATTCTCGCCCTCACGACGCTGCTCGGGGTCTCGAGCTCGCAGGCAGTCTCCGCCCAGGCCGACCCGATCCCTGCCTCCATGCAGGCGCGCACGCTGCCGAGGCAGCGCCTGTCGGGCCCCCGCTTCGGCTTCACGACGTTCACGGGTGACATCGCCCGTCTGCGCAACGCGATCGGGAAGGAGTCGATCATGAGCCAGTTCGGGTGGCAGTTCGAAACCCAGGTGGTGTCGACCCGGAGCGGCAACCAGGCCCTCATGGAGTGGGTCGTCTTGGTGGGCGGAGTCGAGCAGGACGAATTCAACCTGTCGCTCTCATGGCTCGCAGGCTATCGGCTTCCGAACGGCATCGAATTCGGCGTCGGCCCCAACGTGAGCGTTCGCAAGGAAGGAGGTGACCCGACCACCTCCATGGTCATCGCCGGGGGCTCGACACTGCCGTTCGGCGAGCTCTACGTCCCGGTCAACCTCGCCGTAGCATTCGCCGAGGGCGGACCGCGCATCACGACGCTCATCGGCTGGATCATCGGGTGACTCGGCGGTCGGCAACTTCGCGCGCGCCGGAACTCAGAACACGGCGCGCGCGAAGCGGGGGTACAGGCGGTGGTAGGGGATGACGCGTTCGCGGAACTGGTCCAACACCAGCATCGTCTCCTGGAATGCCGTGAGGTTGGCTGTCGGAACGTGGTGGAAGAACACGTCCAGGAAGGCCCCCTCGTTCAAGGCGCGCAGGAGCAGGTCGCGCAGTCTGTCCCGGCCCTGCTGGGTGGTGTACGGAAGCTGGTCCGCGTCGATGCCCGTGAGGTTGTACGGGTTCGCGGGGCGCCAAGCGACCAGGGAGTCGGGTACCACCGCATTGGCCGACGTGCCGCGCGCCGCCTCGTAGTACGAGCCGATGGCGTCACGCTCTCGCACGCCCCAGAGGTGGAACGGAACGATGAACACGTTGCTCCCGTTGTACCCCTGAGCATCGATCCAGAGCTTGGTCGCGCGCAGCTCCCAGTCGAGCTCGCCCACCGAATGGGTGGTGAGCGTGTCGTGCGTCATGGTGTGGCTCACTATGCTCCACCCCGCCGCGTGCACCTCGTCGAGGTGCGCCTTCGTCATGTACGCGGGGAACCCCACCTGCGCGGGATTCACGGCGATGTTGGCCGGGAGCCCCATGGGCTGGATGATCGGCCAGGCGTTGTCGTATACGGTGCGGAAGCCGTCGTCGAACGTGAGCGTGATGGCGCCGCGAAGCGCGACAGTCACCAGAATGGAATCCGTGCCGCTCGGCATGGAGGCGATGACGTAGGTAGCGCCGGCGCCTTGCCCCGTGACGAGCCCATCCGGGGCGACGCTCGCGACCGAGGCATTCCGTGACGTCCACGTGATGCCCCCCGGCGAGGTCACGTTCGTGAACTGGTCGCGGTAGGTCGGCGACAGGTACACGGTCTCGCCGCGCGCGCTTAGCAGGACCGAGTCGGCCGTCAGCGCGGCCGTGGTCGCGGCACCCGGAAGCGCGGTCGCCACGAATGCCACCTCGACCACAGCGCCGCGCGAGGTGATGCGGGCCGTCGCGCGCTGCGCGCCCGCCAACGTCCCCAGTTGCCACACCGCGCCGGCGTGCCCAGTCACGCCGCTGGGCGTCGAGGCTTGCGAAGTGATCGAGCCCGAGCCGGGATCGGCAGCCCACTGGACCGTCGCACCCTGATAGGACGCGCCCAAGAGGTCGCGCACCTGGACCGACAGCGATACACCCGTGGTCACCTGCGCGCTGAGAGTCGTGGGACTCGCGGCGACGAGCGTGAGCTGTGGCAACACCCGAACGGCCACCTGGGCAACAGCCGACCCCGCGGTCACCGACACCAGAGTCATTCCCGCAGCGACCCCGGACACGCGGCCCGCGGGGTCCACCGTGGCGATGGAAGGGTGGGCCGATAGCCAAGCGAGCGTCGGCGATGTTACGGCCACGCCGCGCGCATCTAAGACGCTGACCGTCACCTGCGCCGAGTCTCCCGGCTCGTCCAGCACGACCGAGTCGGGCGTGACGTCGATCGACGTCGCCACCTGCGCTATGACGACCGCGATGGTCGCACTCGCCCCGCCCGCCGCCACCGTCACACTCGTCGACCCGTTCGCCACCGCGGTGACGAGACCCGAGGCTGACACGGTGGCGACCAAGCCGTTCCCGGTACTCCAGGTCAGCGGAACCCCAGTCATCACGTTCCCGGTCTGATCGATGACCGTGGCGGACATCTGTCGGCTGTCGCCGAGCGCGTTGAACCCGATGCTGTCGGCTGTGGGCACCAGGGTCTTCGGCGAGGGCACCACCGGCTGCGTCGCATCCGAGCACGCGATGGCGGCGAGCACCAGTCCTGCGGCGAGACTCTTCGAGGCCGAGCGTCCGGAGCGGATCATTCCGCCGCGCCGTCGGGTTCCGCGTCCAGGAGTCCGTGCGTACGGAGGAAGCCCGAGAGCACGCCTACGATCGACGGCCAAACTCCCAGGCAGTCGTTGTGCCCACACGCGATCCGGGTCACCTCGAGGTCTGGGTGCGTGCTCGCGAGCAACTCGGCATGCGCGAACGAGATCACCTCGTCCCCGACGCCATGCATCAGGAGCACAGGACCGTCGAACTCGGCAACTGCGCGCGTGTTGTCCCAGCGGTCACGCACGAGAAAGCCAGGAACGAACATCTCGCGCGCTACGCGCATCGTCGAGCTGAACGTCGACTGTAGGGCCAGCGCACGCACCGGCCGGTCGTGGGCCAGGTCGGCCGCGGCCCCGCCACCGATCGATCGGCCGTACGCCACGATCCGATCGCTCGGCACTCCCCCGCTCCCGACCAGCCAGTCGTACGCCACGCCGAACGCCTCGCGGATCGACTCCCGGGAGGGGGACCCATCCGAGTGGCCGTATCCGGGAAACTCGACGAGGAGCGCGTTGATGCCCGCCTTGGAGACCTCCTCCATGGGCGCCTGCCAGTCGTCGATCAACTCACCGTTCCCGTGCGCGAACAGGACGGTGGGCGCGGCGGACGGCACCGCGGCTGCCAGGAACCAGGCCTCCACCCGACCAAACGAGGTGTCGAGCCAGACCTGTCGGACTCCAGCAGGCGCCGACGCGCTGGCGCGCGGAGACTCGCGTGACATTCCGGAAAAGGCGAGCCGGCGCTGCATGACGAACATCAGCGCGGCATAGATGAGCAGCGCGAGGCCCGCTCCCCGAACCAGCGCGAGCAGCATCGACACCCACTTCTTTCCGGGTCGGGGTTGGGACATCCGGCGAAGATCGCGGGATGTGGCGGCAGGTCGCAATCGGCGGTACCCTACCAGCCATGATCACCCGCAGGGACTTCCTGGCTGCATCCGTGGCGGTTCCCCTCGCAGGCGGCATCCGTCCCGACGACGCGGCCGCGCGTGCCCCGATCGCGCCGCCCCAGACGCCCCGCCTCCAGCTCGCGATCCACCAGAACACGTCGCGGGCAGCGGGCTTCCGCGGCTCGCTGGAGGGGTGGGCCCGCGCGGGCATCCGGTACGTCGAGCTCAACGACGGGATGCTCGACCGCTTCCTGGAGACCGACACGCTCGAGGGCGCGCGTCGCCTACTGTCCGACCTGGGCCTCACCCCCGTGTCCGCCGTGGCGACCCTCCAGGACATCTGGCTCCCGGGCCCGGCCCGGGCTCAGTCGCTCGAGACCTGGCGGCGCCGCTGCGACCAATACGCGGCGCTCGGCCTGCAGCGCATCTATGCGCCGTCGCTGACGAACCGAGAGATCACCAACGAGGAGTGGGCGGCCACCCCGGACTGCGTCGCCGAAGTCGGTGAGGCCACGCGCCAGTCGGATCTGACGGCGATGATCGAGTTCACGCGGACGTCGACCCACCTCGCCACACTCACGTCCACGCTCCGAGCCATCCGCGACGCCGGGCACCCGAGCGTGCGCCCCATGCTCGATTTCTTCCACTTTTGGTCGGGGCTGTCGAAGTTCGAGGACCTCGACCTGCTTCGGCCTGGCGAGCTCGCGCATGCCCACTTCCAGGACGTGCTCGACGCGCCGCGCGAGCGCACCGACAACAACTATCGTCTGATCCCCGGCGACGGCGTCGCGCCGGTGGTCCTGATCATTCGCAAGCTCATCGAGAAGGGATATGCGGGCGCGCTCTCCGTCGAGCTGTTCCGCCCCGAGATCGTGAACGGCGACCCGTTCGCGGTCGGCAGCGAGATCCGCACCAAGTGCGAGCGCGTCATGCGCGAGGCGGGGGTGCTTTAGGGGCGCGTTTGGAGCTGGTACACCGCGGGGCCTCCGAAGGAGGTGCAGCATGGAGCCGGACCAAGCGGACCGCGACGCCCGCCTCGAGCGCATTCTCGACGAACTCGACGACGTCGAAGCGCAGATCGAGGAGTTGCGTCCCGCGGGCCAAGCCCGGAGCCTGGCCTTCGCAACCGCCCTCTTGCTCTTCCTTTTGGTCGCCGCGGCGGCTTTGGCAGCCATACTGTTCATACCGGGCGCATGGGACCTCGCACCCTTCCTGATCGCGGCCTTCGCCTATGCCGTGTACGGCTGGAAGTCGATCAGCTCCAAGAACGAAGAACTGGCCGAACTGAAGCAGACACAAGCACGACTCATCGGAGGGCCGACAGTTTGATCGACGCCGAGCAGTTCCTTCCGAATTGGCGTGCGGGGTGGGCGACGAGTACCGCGGTCCTACTCGCGCTCGCCGCCTGTGGCCCCGACGAGCCAGCCCGCACGATCGTCGACGACGCCGCGCTCGCCGATACGGTCCAGGGAGACAACTGGTTGGCATTCGGCCGCACCACCAACGAGCAGCGCTTCAGTCCACTCACGCAGATCAGCGACGCCAACGTCGGCGATCTAGCCGTCGACTGGTACCTCGACCTGCCGGGCGACAAAGGCCTCGGCTCCACCCCGCTCGTCGTCGACGGCGTCATGTACTTCATCGGTAGCATGAACATCGTGCGCGCCGTCGACGCCACCTCGGGGACCTTGCTCTGGACCTACGACCCGCGCACGCGCGAGTACGCGGACAGGCTGCGTGCCGGCTGGGATCTCAGCCGTGGCATCGCCTACTGGAACGGGAAGGTCTACGTCGCCACCTGGGACGGACGGCTGAACGCCGTCGATGCCGCGACGGGTGCGGAGTTGTGGAGCGTGCAGACCATCGACCCGTCGCTCGCGATGTACATCACGGGCGCACCCAAAGTGTTCAAGGGGAAGGTGTTGGTCGGCAATGGCGGCACCGAGAACGGGCCCAGCCGCGGCTATGTGACCGCCTACGACGCCGAGACCGGCGAGCAGGCCTGGCGTTTCTGGATCGTGCCGGGGAACCCCGCCGATGGCTTCGAGAACGACGCCATGCGCATGGCGGCCGAGACTTGGACCGGCGACTGGTGGACGCACGGCGGCGGCGGCAATGCATGGCATGGCTTCACGTACGACGCCGAGCTCGACCAACTCTACATCGGGACCGGGAACGGATCCCCCTGGAACCAGAAGGTCCGGAGCCCGGACGGAGGGGACAACCTCTTCCTCTGCTCCGTGGTCGCGCTCGACCCCGACACCGGCGAGTACCTCTGGCACTACCAGACCGTGCCGGGGGAGACCTGGGACTACAACTCCAACATGGACATCGTGCTCGCCGACCTCGACATCGAGGGGACCGAGCGCAAGGTCATGTTGCACGCGCCAAAGAACGGGTTCTTCTACGTCATCGACCGCACCAACGGGCAGCTGATCTCGGCCGAGAACTTCGTCGAGACCACGTGGGCCACCGGCATCGACCTCGCGACGGGGCGGCCCATCGAGGTGCCCGACGCGCGCTACGCCGATGGGATGGCGAACGTGGCCCCCAACGAGATGGGCGGGCACAACTGGCACGCCATGTCGTTTAACCCGGGCACAGGCCTCGCCTACTACCCCGCGATGCACCAGGCGCGGACGTACTCCGACTTCGGTGTCGATCCGGAGACCTACCGCGTGGTCAACTGGCTGGTCGGCGTCGGCGTGGGAGGGGGCAACACCGGCTCGACCCACCCGAGCGGGACGCTCGCGACCCTCCAGGCGTGGGACCCCGTGCGCCAAACGCTCGCCTGGGAAGTGCCCCTGCCGGGGGTCTACAACCCCGGCACCATGACGACCGCCGGCAACCTCGTCTTCCAGGGACGGGTGGACGGCGCCTTCGTTGCGTACCGCGCCGACACCGGCGAGGAGCTGTGGCGCCATGACCTGGGCTTGGGCATCACGGCTCCGCCGATCACCTATGCCGTGAACGGCCGCCAGTTTGTGGCGCTGCTCGTCGGCTACGGCAGCCTCATGGCCCGAGGCGCGGAGGCAGCCTCACTCGGGTGGGCGTACGGCGCCCAGACACGGCGGCTCGTGGCGTTCTCGCTGGAGGGCACCGCGACGCTACCCCCCCAAGCCCCACCGCATGTGCCCGCGCCGATCGACGTGCCCTTCGAAGTCGACCGCGCGCAGGCCGCGCGAGGCGCCGTGGTGTTCGGCCAACAGTGCAGCCTCTGTCACGGCGGCGGCGCGGTGGCCGGCGGCCTCACTCCGGACCTGCGCGCCTCGCTCATCGTCACCAGCCTCGAGGACTTCGCGAGCGTCGTGCGAGATGGCACGCGCGCCGTGAACGGCATGCCGGCCTACGCAGGCATCTCGCTCGAGGAGCTGACGGCGCTCCAGCACTACATCCGCGGGCGGGCCGAGACGGACCTAGCGGCCACGGCGGGTCGGTAGGGGCCGGAGTCGGGCCTAGGGGTCCGCCGGCGAATCCCGTCGCGTGCGACCTTGCGATGAATCATCGTGTCGCGACCCCACCTCCCCAGACCAACTCGACCGACTCGAAGGCGCCGGAGCCGAACAGGCTCTCGAGGGCTTCCCGTTCGGAGCCCACCGGCACTTCGAGGATCAGCGTCGCCCACGGCGGGCGTCCCAGGCGACGCACGAGCGCGCCATCGACGAGCGCTACGGCGCTCTCGACGACGGCGTCGGAAGCCTCCGAGGTGGGCCCGGCGGCGATCCGCCCGCACGAGAACAAGTGCCTGGTGGCCGCATCCGGGTCGACGAAGAAGCAGCTCTCGTCTTCATACAGATACTCCCCGCGTAGAAGGCGCTGAACCGCTTCGGCCATCGCCACCGGGTCGCGCGCCTCGATCACCACCGCGGGTGCATCACTCTCGTCGGGCGGGACCTCGGCGCGCCCCCCACACCCGAAGAGCGCCACGGCAACCAGACCCTGTGCGACGCGCTTCGTAGCCGCCACGACTCGCCTGCGGCGCCGGGTCCCTACTTCGCCGCCGGCTTGGTCGCGTCCTCGAAGCGGCGGGTCTCTCCAGGGCGACGATCCGAGCCGAGCGTGTCCATCCACATCGGGTACGCCGGCGGTATGCGGCTCACCTCGTCGAGTGCCTTCAGCTCTTCGGCCGTCAGCGTGAGATCCACCGCTGCGAGGTTGTCGTCGAGCTGCTTCAGGTTACGCGCGCCGATGATGACGCTCGTGACTGCACGCTGTGCGAGCACCCATGCGAGCGCGACCTGCGCGACACTCACGCCGTGCGCGGTAGCGATCTTCGCGAGCGCGTCGACCACGTCGTACCCCTTCTCCTTGTCGACGGGCGGGAAGTCGAAGGTCTTCCGGCGCCCCTCCCCCGTCATGTCGCGCGTGAACTTGCCGGACAGGAAGCCTCCCGCAAGCGGGCTCCACACCAGCAGTCCGAGCCCCTGGTCCTGGATGAGCGGGATCGTGTCCCACTCGAGCTGGCGCCCCACGAGTGAGTAGTACGACTGCGTGGACTTGAAGCGCTCGAGCCCTCCGGCCCGTGACGTCGCCAACGCCTTCATGAGTTGCCAGGCGGGAAGGTTCGACGCGCCGATGTAGCGTACCTTGCCCTGCCGCACGAGATCGTCGAGAGCGCGCAGCGTATCCTCGATGTTCGTATCGGAGTCGGGCCGATGGATCTGATAGAGATCGATGTAGTCCGTGTCGAGTCGCTTCAGGCTCGCTTCGACCTCGCGCATGATGTGCACGCGGGAGAGGCCGACATCGTTGGCCCCCATCCCCATGCGCCCGCGCACCTTGGTAGCGAGCACGACGTCGTGGCGCTTCTTGCCATAGAGCGCCCGCCCCAGCAGGGTCTCCGACACCCCCAGCGCGTACACGTTGGCCGTGTCGATGAAGTTGATGCCCGCGTCGAGCGAACGGCTGACGAGCGAGTCGACCTCGGCCTGACCCAACCCGCCGATCGTCTGCCAGACCCCGCCACTGCCGCCGAAGGTCATGGCGCCGAGGCAGAGCTCCGAGACGAACACGCCGGTGTCACCGAGCACGCGGTACTTCATGCAACCCTCCGGGGATGGGGAGTGCGGAGGGTAGGGGGGCGGAGGG
>JBEBGN010000244.1:0-3383 GCA_040081395.1 Longimicrobiales bacterium | reverse complement strand
TCTCGTCGCCGGTGTCCACCACCGCGTACCGCTTCGTGAACATCTCGGGCTTCAGCGAGGACGCCACCGTATCGCGCACCTCCTGCGGCGACGGCCAGACGTCGGCGAGGAAGACCGGCGCGCCCTTCTTGTCGTGTCCGAGTGGCTCGTTGTAGAGGTCGATGTCCACCTTTCCAGCCAGCGCGTAGGCTACGACGAGCATGGGGGAGGCAAGATAGTTGGCTCTCACCAGCGGGTGGATACGAGCCTCGAAATTGCGGTTCCCGGAGAGGACGGACGCGACCACGAGCCCGTGCTCTTCGATGGCCTGGTGAATACCCTCGGCGAGTGGGCCGCTGTTGCCGATGCAGGTCATGCAGCCGTACCCGACGAGGTTGAAGCGGAGCGCGTCGAGGTACTTCGTGAGCCCGGCTTGGTTCAGGTAGTCCGTGACGACCTGACTCCCGGGTGCCATCGCGGTCTTCACCCACGGCTTCACCGTGAGGCCCCGCTCGACCGCCTTCTTTGCGAGCAGGCCGGCGCCGACCATCACCGACGGATTCGACGTGTTGGTGCAACTCGTGATCGATGCGATCACGACCGAGCCATCGGTGATCTCACCCGGCTGGCCGTCGCAGTCCACCGTCACGCAACGCGACGGGGCCACGCGCACCCCCTCGCTTCCTCCCTCGCCGCCCCAGCTCTCGCCGGTGCGCGGCTGCCCCTCGCCCTCGGCCTTCTCACGCGACGGGATCTCGAAGCCCGCCGGTACCAGCGACGGGAGGTCCTTCTCGAATTGGCGTCGCATGTCGGCGAGGCGTACGCGATCTTGCGGCCGGCGCGGCCCCGCGAGGCTGGGCTCCACCGTCGACAGGTCGAGCTCGAGTCTCGACGTGTACTGCGGATCGGGAGTGTCGTCCGTGCGGAACAGTCCGAGCGCTTTGCTGATGCGCTCCACGCGCTGCACGAGGCCCTCGGAGCGGCCGGTCCCGCGCAGGTACTTGAGCGCCTGTTCGTCGACCGGGAAGAAGCCGATGGTGGCGCCGTACTCGGGCGACATGTTGGCGAGCGTCGCTTTGTCGGGGAGCGTCAAGTTGGAGAGCCCCGCGCCGTAGTACTCGACGAACTTGTCGACGACGCCGTGCTTGCGGAGGAGCTCAGTGATCCGGAGTACGAGGTCCGTCGCCGTGGACCCCTCGGGGAGGACCCCCGTGAGCTTCACGCCCACGACCTCGGGGAGCAGCATGTAATACGGCTGGCCCAGCATCACCGCTTCGGCCTCGATGCCGCCGACGCCCCAGCCGACCACGCCGAGACCGTTGACCATGGTCGTGTGCGAGTCCGTGCCCACGACCGTATCCGGATAAGCCAGATAGGAGCCACCCCGCTCGACGCGGTGTACGACCGCCGCCAGGTACTCCAGGTTGACCTGGTGCACGATGCCGGTGCCGGGGGGGACCACGGAGAAGTTGTCGAAGGCTCCCTGGGCCCAACGGAGCAACGCGTACCGCTCGCGATTCCGCTCGAACTCCTTCTCGACATTGAGTCGGAAGGCATCGGCGGTGCCGAAGTAGTCGACCTGCACGGAATGGTCGATGACGAGGTCGGCGGGGACGACCGGGTTGATGCGCGAAGGGTCCATGCCGAGCGCCTTCAGCCCGTCACGCATGGCGGCGAGGTCGACCACCGCGGGCACGCCGGTGAAGTCCTGGAGCACGACGCGTGACGGCATGAAGGGCACGTCGGCGCCCGCGTTGGTCGGACTCCACTTGGCGACGGCCTCGACATGCTCGGTCGCGACGTAGCCGCCGCCGGCGTGGCGGAGCGCATTCTCGAGGAGCACGCGAATAGAGACCGGGAGGCGATCGAGCGAGCCCACCACGCGGTCCTTCTCGAGCTTGGCGAGGTCGTAGAACGAGGTTTTCCCCTCGAGCAGATCGACGGTCCTCAGTGCACCGAACGGGTCGTGCTTGGTCTTCGCCACGGGGGCTCCTGTGGAGTCGTGCGGTTCGCTCGTTTCGGAGCCCTAATGATGTGGAATCGGACGAGCGGTGTCAGGGGCGCGGGGCTTGGTGATCGGTTCGCCAACCCGATACGTTTCGGCCGTCGGATCGGCGCGCGGGCGGTCGGCTGCGCCCACTCGGCCGGGGTGGCGGAACGGTAGACGCGGCGGCCTCAAAAGCCGTTGTCCTCAGGGACATGCGGGTTCGATTCCCGCCCCCGGTATCGAAGGTCGGCGAGGCCCTTGCGCGAAGCCCCCGGACGCAACGATGCTCTGAGCGTGATGATCCCTCGCAAGGCACCCCGGCTGGCCCGCCACTGGATTCCGCTGCTCGCGGTGATCGGCGTCTTGGCCTTGGGCGCCTGCACGAACCCGGTTGCCCTGCCGGACTCGACGCATCTCCTCGATCACACGACCAGTTCGGGTAACCACACCACGAGCTCGGGCAACGCCTCCGGGTCGGACCGCTAGACCAAGCCTAGGTCAGGGCGCTCTCGAGCTCGCGTAGCCCGCGCGTGACCACTGCCGGCGTCCGCACGATCCGGATGGTCGCCGGCATGGGGCTCTCCCGCAGTTGCACAGCCTTGATCTCCCACTCGGCGAGGCCATGCGTGCGCGCGTACCGCTCCACTGCCATGAGCACGCGCGCGGCGCGTACGTCCCCGAGGGCCTGCAGGGCCGCACCGCGGAAGTACCCGATCTGGGCGCGTACGTAGGGTGCGACGCCCCGTGCTCGGGGGCGGCGCTCGGCATACGCAGCCGCGTCGCCGGCGAGTGCGGAGCAATACGCCAGCGCATCGAGCGCCATGGTACGGAGGTCGTGCGTGGTCGCGGTGCGGGCGGAGAGCTGGTAGGCGCGTTGGGCACCATCCAAGTCCCCCCCCTCGCGGAGCAGGGTCCCGAGGTTCAGAAGTAGATTGGCACGCGCGGCGGGATCCGTTTGTAGGCACAGCGCGGTCCATCCGTGGGATGCGGCCGCGTCCAGATTGCCCGCTTCGCGCTCGACGGTCATGAGACCAAGTGCGACGTTGGCCATCTCGTCGGGGTCTCGTACCACCTGCGCCATCTTCCACGCATCCCGGTAGTAGGACCTGGCCTTGGGGAAGGACCCTCGCTCGCGATGGGTGTTGCCGATGCCGTCGAGCACCCGCACGAGTTCCAGGAAGTCCCCCTCGAACTCCGCGAGTCGCCGGGCCAACCCGTACCAGCGGAGCGCCTCGTCCCAACGCGCGGCCTTCCTGAACGCGCGCCCCGCGCATCGAGCCGACTCCAGCCCCGAGCGGGGGTCGCAGTGCAGGAGCGCCAGCTCGTAACGGATCACGTGCACGGCCGCGGCCTCGAGGGTGCCCCCCTCTTTCTCCAGTGACCGCGCGAATCCCGACAAGGCGGGGAACAAGCGATC
>JBEBGN010000091.1:0-12829 GCA_040081395.1 Longimicrobiales bacterium | reverse complement strand
GACGGAGATCATTCAGTAAGCAGATAGACAAGAGAGAGACGCGCGTCTCGACGGTTCGGGGCCGCTCGCCCGTCAGGCGAGCAGGTACTCGAAGGGGCAGAGGGCTCGCTCGGCGAGGGGCCGACCGAGTCCCCTCGCCGAGCCCGCTCACCGCCGAGACACCCGTCTCTCTCCAGTAGACATAGAAGTGAACGATCTCAGGCACACACCCGAGATCGCGCGACACGAAGGGCGGCGGTTGTGGCCGCGCAAGGAAACGGCTGGGACGGGCGGGGGAGGGCTTCGGGCCTGGCTCCCGTCCCGACGATGCTCTGCTGCGCGTAGCAGCAGAGCGAGGCACGCGGAGTAAGCGGTTAGAAGCGGAGTAACTCAGCCGCCGAGCGGCTGAGGAGGGGCGGGAGTCAGGCCTGAAGCCCGACCACCCGAAGACCGGCACCGTCGGAGAACAGAAATGCGCGATAAGGTGGTCCTCGCCTGTCAGAAGTGCGAGGAACGGAATTACCACAAGACGAAGAACAAGCGTCTGCACCCCGAGCGCGTGGAGTTCAAGAAGTACTGCAATCGGTGCCGGACGCACACGCAGCACAAGGAAACCAAGTAGCCGATGGCGGCTCTCCAGAGGGTCAAGGACGCGCAGGTCTTCCTAGCCGAGTGCTGGGAGGAACTCACCAAGGTCACGTGGCCGGATCGCGATCAGCTCCGGAATGCGACTCTGGTGGTGATCCTGTTCACGATCGCGATCTCTCTGGTGATTTGGTTGATGGACTCGGTGGTGTCGTTCCTGATCCGGTCCTTCATGGGGCTTTTCGGCGCGTGAGTGCGGAGACCATTTCCGGTACTGCCGGAACTTCTTGGTACGCGGTGCAGACCTACTCGGGGCACGAGAACAAGGTCCAGAAACTGATCCAGCGCCGGATCGACGAAGAGTCCGGTGGGCAGGAGCAGCAGGAAATCCTGCAGGCACTCGTGCCGACGCAGGAAGTGGTGGAAATTCGGAATGGGAAGCGCGTCACGGTGACCCGCCGTCTCTATCCCGGATACGTGCTCGTGCAGATGGTCCTGAACGAGCGCTCGCAACACGTCATCAACAACATCCAGGGCGTGATCAAGTTCGTGGGCTCCGGGAAGTCGCCGCAGCCGCTCCGCGAAGAAGAGATCAACAAGATCCTGGGTGTCGAAGTGGAGACGGAGGACGAGGCGAAGGAGGAGATTCCCTTCCACCTCGGCCAGGTCGTCGAAGTCACGAAGGGTCCCTTCACCGACTTCAGCGGCACCGTGCAGGAAGTCTACCCCGATAAGGGGAAGGTCAAGGTGGAAGTCTCCCTGTTCGGGAGGCCGACGTCGGTCGAGCTGGACTATACGGATCTGAAGGGCTACTAGGCGGACGAGGGTAATCAGGTATGGCGCGTAAGGTCACTGGCTTCATCAAACTCCATGTACCGGGTGGTCAGGCCAATCCGGCACCGCCCGTGGGTCCCGCGTTGGGACAGCACGGCGTCAACATCATGGAGTTCTGCAAGCAGTTCAACGCGAAGACGCAGGACAAGATTGGGCTCACGATCCCGGTCGAGATCACCGTCTACGCGGACCGCTCCTTCACGTTCATCACCAAGACGCCCCCGGCGTCCGTGCTGATTCGGAAGGCGCTGAACCTTTCGAAGGGATCGGCTGCGCCGAACCGCGAGAAGGTCGGTCAGATCAACCGCAAGCAGCTCGAAGAGATCGCCAAGACGAAGATGCCCGATCTGAACACTACGGATCTCGAGGCGGCCGTCCGCATGATTGCGGGTACTGCCCGCTCGATGGGGGTCGTCGTCGTTCTCGAGTAGTGCAGGTCAGTAGCGGGACCAGCAGTAGTAGCACGAAGCAGTTTCGGGGCTCGGTGCCCCGGCCCGTACCACCGCCTGTGAGCCGTCAGCGGTGGGAGGGCACACGAATCGGCTCGGTTGAGAATGTCCAAGATCAGCAAGAAGTATGCGGCGGCCCGCGCCGGCCTCCCCGCGGGTGCGAAGTTCGCCCCCGACGAGGCCGTGAAGCTCGTGAAGTCGCTCTCGTTCGCGAAGTTCGACGAGACCGTCGACGTCGCCGCTCGATTGGGTGTGGATCCACGCCAGGCCGACCAGCTCGTTCGCGGGACCGTCGTGCTCCCCCACGGGACCGGAAAGTCCGTCCGCGTGCTGGTGATCGCTCAGGGGGCGAAGGAAGCGGAAGCGAGGGAGGCGGGTGCCGACTTCGTGGGTGTCGACCTCATCGAGAAGATCCAAGGTGGTTGGCTCGACTTCGACGTCTGCGTGGCCACGCCGGACCTCATGGGAAAGGTCGGCCCCTTGGGACGTCTGCTCGGTCCTCGCGGCCTCATGCCGACCCCGAAGGCTGGCACCGTCACGTTCGACGTCGCCAAGGCAGTGAAGGAGATCAAGTCCGGTAAGATCGAGTTCCGCGTGGACAAGCAGGGCAACGTTCACGGCCAGATCGGCAAGGTTTCGTTCTCCGAGCAGCAGCTCGCCGAGAACCTCGGCGCGTTCATGGATCAGATCGTGCGCTCGCGCCCGTCAGGCGCGAAGGGCACGTACCTCAGGAGTGTCACGGTGTCGAGCACCATGGGTCCGGGCGTCGCCATCGATCCCAACCGGTACGGCAAGGCCTAGGAGCGATCATGGAACGCCACGAAAAAGAGACACTCGTAGCCGGGCTCAGGGAGCGCATCGACCGCGCCCCGTCGCTCTATCTGACGGACTTCACAGGGCTGAACGTGAAGTCCATCACCAAGCTTCGTCGGTCGCTGCGCCAGGCAGGTGCCGAGTACGTCGTCGTGAAGAACCGTCTCGCCCAGAAGGCGTTCGAGGCGACCGAGGGCATGCCCGACGTGTCCGCGACGCTCGAGGGTCCGACCGGGCTGGTGTTCGGCTACCACGACGCAGTGGCCACGGCCAAGGCGCTGAGTGACTTCGCGAAGGAGCACGACCAGCGTCCTGCGGTGAAGCTGGGCGTGATGGACCGGAAGGTGCTCGACGCCGCGCAGGTGGCTCGCCTTGCGAGTCTGCCGTCGCGCGACCAATTGCTGTCCCAGCTGGCCGGTGCGCTGCAGGCACCGATCGCGCAGCTGGCCTGGGTGATGGAAGCGAAGGTGCAGGAGATGGCGGGACTGCTGGAAGCTCTCAAGAACGAGCGCGAGCAGGCTGGTTGAGGGGCAGGACGCAGGGACAATCTCGAGTAAACGAGCAGTTGACCATCAGGAGGAAAGAACAAAATGGCGACGAAACACGAGGAGCTCCTCGACACCATCGGCGGAATGACCGTGCTCGAGCTCTCCGACTTCGTGGACGCCTTCAAGACGAAGTTCAACGTCACGGCGATGGCCGCTCCGGTGGCCGTTGCGGGTGGGGCCGCGGGTGGAGCGGCTGCCGAGGCGGTGGCCGAACAGGAGGAGTTCGACGTGGTCCTGCAGGCCGTGGGCGACAAGAAGATCCAGGTGATCAAGGTCGTCCGTGAGCTGACGGGTCTGGGCCTCAAGGAGGCCAAGGACCTAGTCGACGGCGCTCCGTCGACCGTGAAGGATGGGGCTTCCAAGGCCGAGGCCGCCGAGATGAAGACCAAGCTCGAGGAAGTCGGCGCCACCATCGTCGTGAAGTAAGGGAGCCCAGTCGATCGCCTCCGTGACCGGAAGGCGTACGTCAGGGCGCGCGGCTCCGCCGCGCGAACGCTCCGGCCAGTACGGCTCGCACGGTCCGCCGCGCAGGTTGTGCGCGGCGACCGGCGGAGCCGTGCTTGTCGCATTTGAACTCGTGACGCGCTCTCGCCCCTCGCCCGGGTGAGCTCGTAAGGGGGACGCACGTTGGAACTTCGCAAAGACAACAGACCGATCCTGAGCTTCGCCAAGCTCCCTTCGGTCATGCCGATGCCGAATCTGCTGGACGTTCAACTCCAGTCGTTCGACAAGCTGATCCAGTCGAATCCCGAGGAGCAGTGGGACTTCGGTCTGGATCGCGTGTTCGCCGAGATCTTCCCGATCTCGGACGTGAACGAGCATTTCACGCTCGAGTACGTCTCGACCTCTCTCGGTGAGCCGAAGTATTCGGTCGAGGAGTGTATCGAGCGCGACATGACATACGCCGCGCCCCTCAAGGCCACGCTGCGGCTCATCGTGTGGGAGCGTCCGCCCGAGGAAGACGAGGGACTGGACCCCACCGCTCCGCCGAAGCCCAAGAAGAAGAAGAAGCCGGTCATCCCACTCGAGGATCGCCGACCGCAGGACATCATCGAGAAGGAAGTCTATCTCGGTGACCTTCCGCTCATCACTGAGCTCGGCACGTTCATCGTGAACGGCGCCGAGCGCGTTGTAGTGAGCCAGCTCCATCGCTCTCCGGGCGTGGTCTTCGAAGAGACCGTGCACCCGAACGGGACGAAGCTCTATAGCGCGCGCATCATCCCGTTCCGGGGTTCATGGGTCGAATTCACGCTCGACATCAACGACATCTGCTACGTCCACATCGACAAGAAGAAGAAGTTCCCAGCCACCGCGCTGCTGCGCGCGCTGGGCTACAGCACGGACGCACAGATCTTCCAGCTCTACTACGAGGTCGCCGAGATCAAGCTCGGCAAGCTCGATGCTGCGAAGCGCGCTGAGATCGAGGGCAGGGTCATTGCCGAGGAGTTCGTCGATCCCGAGACCGGCGAGGTCCTGATCGACAACGGCGAAGAGATCGTGGACGAGGTAATCGACATCCTCGAGCGCCTCGGCGTGAAGAAGGTCAAGGTCTATCGGAGCGACCGCCAAGCGTCTCGCGGCGAAAGCCCGCTGATCAAGAACACCCTGAAGAAGGACCCCACGCAGGACGAGTCGGACGCGCTGAACGCGATCTACTCGCTCCTTCGCCCGGGTGACGCGCCCAACGTCGAGACGGCTCGTGCCGCGCTCGAGCGCGTGTTCTTCAGCCCGAAGCGCTACGATCTCGGCCGCGTCGGTCGCTACAAGATCAACCAGCGCCTCGGACTCGACGTTCCGCGTAGCGAGACGGTGCTGACGAGGACCGACTTCGTGTCGATCATCGGGCACCTCATCGAGTTGAACGAGGGGCGCGGGTACACGGACGACATCGACCACCTCGGCAATCGTCGCGTTCGCACGGTGGGCGAGCTCATCGCCAATCAGTTCAGCGTCGGTCTCAGCCGCATGGCGCGCCTTGTGAAGGAGCGCATGTCGATCAACACCGACCCCGAGAAGATCAACATCGACGACCTGGTGAACGCGCGGACGGTTTCGGCGGTCATCCAGGCGTTCTTCGGGTCGAGCCAGCTCAGCCAGTTCATGGACCAGACGAATCCATTGGCGGAGCTGACGAACAAGCGCAGGCTGTCCGCCCTGGGACCGGGCGGCCTCACGCGCGAGCGCGCAGGCTTCGAGGTCCGTGACGTGCACTACTCGCACTACGGGCGCATGTGCCCGATCGAGACGCCGGAGGGCCCGAACATCGGCCTGATCACGTCGCTGACGACCTACTCGAGGATCAACGACCTCGGGTTCGTGGAGACGCCGTACCGGAAAGTGAAGAACGGTCGTGTCACCGATCAGATCGAGTGGCTGTCGGCGAACGAGGAGGAAGAGGCCCGCATTGCGCAGGCGAACGCGCCGCTCGACGACAAGGGCAACTTCGTCAACGAGTTCGTGCTGTGCCGCGAGAAGGGTGACTTCCCGCTCCTGAATCCGTCCGCCATCGACTACATGGACGTGGCGCCCGACCAGCTCGTGTCGGTCGCTGCTGCGCTCATTCCGTTCCTCGAGCACGACGACGCGAACCGCGCGCTCATGGGCTCGAACATGCAGAGGCAGGCAGTTCCGCTCCTCTACACGGATGCCCCCCTCGTGGGCACCGGGCTCGAGGCCAAAGTGGCTTCCGACTCGGGAGCGGTCATCACGGCACGGCGCGGCGGCACGGTGGTGCGCGTCACCGCCGACGAGATCGTGGTCGACACGGGCTCGGTCGTGGCTGGAACGACCGACCAGCCTCTCGCGAAGCTGGCTCAGTTCGACCGATATCGTCTGAAGAAGTTCTGGCGGACCAATCAGGACACCGCGATCAACCAACGGCCGCTCGTGAAGATCGGCGAGCCGGTGCAGCCGGGTGACATCATCGCGGACGGTCCGAGCACGGACTCCGGCGAGCTCGCGCTCGGCCGCAACGTAGTGGTCGCGTTCATGCCTTGGTACGGCTCGAACTTCGAAGACGCGATCATCCTGAGCGAGAAGCTCGTGAAGGACGACGTCTTCACGTCGATCCACATTCAGGAGCTCGAACTCCACGTCCGCGACACCAAGCGCGGCATGGAAGAGATCACGCGGGAGATCCCGAACGTCGCGGAGGAGAGCCTCGTCGATCTGGACGAGCTCGGCATCGTGCGCGTGGGCGCCCGCGTGAAGGCCGGTGACATCCTCGTCGGCAAGATCACGCCGAAGGGTGAGACCGAGCTGTCTCCCGAGGAGAAGCTGCTCACCGCGATCTTCGGAGAGAAGGCCAAGGACGTGAAGGACTCGTCCCTGCGTGTGCCCCCGGGTATGACGGGCACGATCATCGCCGTGAAGATCTTCTCTCGGCGCATTGACGATCCGCTCCTGGAGAAGGAGCACGGTGCGAAGATCGGTGATCTGCGCGCGATGGAACGCGAAGAGATCCAGCGCATCTCGGATGCAAGGGACGAGGAGCTCCGCTCGATCCTCCAGAAGCAGACGATCGCCCTGATGCTGAAGAAGGGCACCGTCGAACCCTTCATGGAGGAGGGCACCAAGCTCACCCCCGAGCAGATCGAGGCGATCCAGTTCAAGAAGGTGGATCTCACCACGTTCAAGGTGCAGAACAAGGAAGCGAGCGAGCGCATCCGTCGCGTCATCGACGAGGCCGCGCGCCGCACGCAACGCGTCAAGGAGAAGACCGAGGAGCAGATCGACAAGGTCTTCCAGCCGGACGAGTTGCCGCCGGGCGTGGTGCAGCTCGTGAAGGTGTATGTCGCCGAGAAGCGGAAGATCTCCGTGGGCGACAAGATGGCTGGACGCCACGGAAACAAGGGCATCATCGCGCGCATCGCACCCGAGGAGGACATGCCGTTCCTCCCGGACGGAACGCCCGTCGAGATCGTGCTCAACCCACTCGGCGTGCCGTCGCGTATGAACGTCGGACAGATTCTCGAGACCCACTTGGGCTGGGCCGGGCACGTGCTCGGATTCGAGGCCAAGACCCCTGTCTTCCAAGGCGCGACCGAGAACGAGATCGGCGCGCTCCTGAAGGTGGCGGGTCTCCAGTGGGCGGCCGTGGCGCTCGACCTGAAGGCCAAGCCGCCGACCGACCTGAAGGAGCTCGAGTCACTGACCCACGCCGCGGTCAAGCTGCCGGTGATCATGGCGGGCGGACGTAGCGCGTCGTCCGGGAACGGCAGCGGAGTGTCGCCGGTGACGCACACCAGCGGCATCGGGCAGTCGCTCGACGCCTACATGGGGCTCGACCTCGACAAGACGCAGGAGAAGTTCTTCGCCAGGCTCATCGAGTTCCTGGTGGCAGCCGCCGAGGAGATCGCCGATCAGAAGGGCGAGCCCACGGCGAGCATCTTCCCGGCGATCCAGAAGCTCAAGGGTCGGAGCGTGGTGAAGACCGGTCTCGACGACGCTGTGGTCGAGTTGCTCGAGTACGCGGAGATCCTGCCGAACGGCAAGATCTGGTTGCGGGATGGCCGGAGCGGTCGCCGCTTCGACTTCCCGGTGACAGTGGGGGCGATCTACATGCTCAAGCTGAGCCACCTGGTCGACGACAAGATTCACGCGCGCTCGATCGGACCGTACTCGTTGGTCACGCAGCAGCCGCTGGCCGGTAAGGCGCAGTTCGGCGGCCAAAGATTCGGAGAGATGGAGGTGTGGGCGCTGGAGGCGTACGGCGCAGCCCATACGCTACAGGAGATTCTGACCGTGAAGTCCGACGACGTGCAGGGTCGCTCGAAGGTGTACGAAGCGATCGTGAAGGGCGACAACCTGCCTAAGCCGGGCATTCCGGAGTCGTTCAACGTGCTCGTGAAAGAGCTACAGGCACTCGCGTTGAGTGTCACCCTGGGCGAGGAGGAGTAGAGATGATCGACTTCCCAAGGACCCGCGAGCAGCGCGTCGCCGACTTCGAGTTCATCCAGGTCAAGCTGGCGTCGCCTGAAGAGATTCGGGGGTGGTCGTTCGGCGAGGTGATCAAGCCCGAGACGATCAACTACCGGTCTTTCAAGCCCGAGCGCGACGGTCTGTTCTGCGAGCGCATCTTCGGACCGGTGAAGGACTGGGAGTGCCATTGCGGCAAGTTCAAGCGCATCCGCTTCCGCGGTCACGTCTGCGACCGCTGCGGCGTCGAAGTGACGCTGTCGAAGGTGCGGCGCGAGCGCATGGGGCATATCGAGCTCGCGGTTCCGGTGGCGCACATCTGGTTCTTCAAGACGCTCCCGAGCCAGCTCGGTTACCTGCTCGGCATGACGCTCCGTGACCTCGAGAAGGTCATCTACTACGCGGCGTATGTCGTCACGAACCCTGGCAAGCAGGACGTTGAATTCCAGGACCTGCTGGACGAGGACGAGTACTACGACCTGCGCGTGAAGGCACGCGAAGAGGGGGACGAGGAGTTCAAGGCCGAGATCGGCGCCGAAGCCGCGCGCACGCTGCTCAAGCTCCTGGACAATCCTGACAAGAAGAAGATCCAGGATCGCAACGCCGACGGCCGTGGTCTTGACCGCCTGGCGGAATGGCTTCGCTCCGAGATCGGGAGCGAGACGTCGCAGCACCGGAAGAAGAAGAAGCTGAAGAGGCTCAAGGTCGTCGATGCACTACGCACCTCCGGGCCGACGCTCGAGACGCGCAACAAGCCCGACTGGATGATCCTCGACGTCATTCCGGTCATTCCGCCCGACCTGCGGCCGCTGGTGCCTCTCGACGGTGGTCGCTTCGCGACATCCGACCTGAACGACCTCTATCGCCGGGTCATCAACCGGAACAACCGGCTGAAGAAGCTGATCGACATGCGTGCCCCCGAGGTCATCCTCCGGAACGAGAAGAGGATGCTCCAGGAGGCCGTCGACGCGCTCTTCGACAACGGTCGTCGCTCCAAGGCAATCCGTGGTCGCGGCAAGCGCCCGCTCAAGTCCCTCAGCGACATGCTGAAGGGTAAGCAGGGCCGTTTCCGTCAGAACCTGCTCGGCAAGCGCGTGGACTACTCGGGCCGCTCGGTCATCGTGGTGGGACCGGAGCTCAAGTTGCACCAGTGCGGGCTGCCGAAGGCCATGGCGGTCGAGCTCTTCAAGCCGTTCATCATCCATGAGCTCGAAAAGCGCGGCGAGGCCGAGACGGTCAAGCGCGCCAAGAAGATCGTGGAGCGGAACGATCCGAAGGTCTACGAGGTGCTCGAGGACATCATCAAGGACCACCCGGTCCTGCTGAACCGTGCGCCTACGTTGCACCGACTGGGCATTCAGGCGTTCGAGCCGGTGCTGGTGGAAGGAAAGGCGATCCGGGTGCACCCGCTCGTGTGCGCGGCGTTCAACGCCGACTTCGACGGTGACCAGATGGCCGTGCACCTGCCGCTCTCGTACGAGGCGCAGCTCGAGGCACGGGTGCTCATGCTCTCGTCGAACAACATCCTGCTGCCGTCGAACGGACGCCCGGTCGCGGCGCCGACGCAGGACATGGTCATCGGCGCGTACTACCTGACCAACAACGGTCTGAAGCACAACGACCTCGAGAAGGTCGTGAACGATCCGAAGGCTCCGAAGAGCCGCCGCGACAAGGCAGAAGAGGAACTCGCCAAGATCTACGAGGGCGCGCCGCGCTTCTCGACGTTCGGCGAAGTGGAGATGGTGATCGCCCAGGAGTTGGTGACCTTCCATACGCCCGTGTTCTTTTGGGCTCCGAAGCAGGTCCTCGAGGAGAATGAGGACGAGAAGAGCGGCCAGTGGTATCGCTCTACGGCCGGTCGGGTGCTCTTCAATTCGATCGTGCCGGAAGAGTTGGGCTTCCTCAACCGCACCTTCGGCAAGAAGGAACTCGGCGACCTCGCATTCGAGTGCTTCAAGCTCACGGGCCTCGGGCGCACTACGCAGTTCCTGGACGCGCTCAAGGACTTTGGCTTCCGCTACGCCACGATGGGTGGTATCAGCGTCGGCATCGACGACCTGGAAGTTCCAGAGGAGAAGGCCGAGATCCTCAAGGATGCCGAGGAGCAGGTCACCCGCTTCCAGAAGGCTTACGCGAGCGGCTTCATCTCGAACGGCGAGCGCTACAACAAGGTCATCGATACCTGGACGCACGCGAACAACGACGTCGCGGACGCGATGGTGACCCACCTCGAGCGTTCGAAGAACGGCTTCAATCCGGTGTACATGATGATGACGTCCGGCGCGCGCGGTAATCGCGACCAGATGCGTCAGCTCGCCGGTATGCGCGGACTGATGGCCAAGCCGCAGAAGAAGCTCACCGGAGGCATCGGCGAGATCATCGAGAGCCCGATCAAGTCGAACTTCCGCGAAGGCCTCACCGTGGTGGAGTACTTCATCTCCACGCACGGCGCGCGTAAGGGCCTAGCCGACACCGCTCTGAAGACGGCCGACGCAGGCTATCTGACGCGCCGGCTCGTGGACGTCGCGCAGGACATGACGATCACGACCGAAGACTGCGGCACGATCCTGGGTCTGGAGATGACCGCGCTGAAGGAAGGCGAGGACATCATCGAACCGCTCGCGGACCGTATCGTGGGCAACGTGGCGCTCGAGGACATCTACGATCCGATCGACGGCGAGCTGCTGGTCAAAGCAGGGCAGCTCATCGACGAGGAGGCCGCGGAGGCCATCGAGGATGCGGGCCTCCAGATGGCACGCATTCGCTCGGTGCTCACCTGCGAGTCCAAGCGCGGACTCTGCCAGATGTGCTACGGCCGCAACCTGGCCACCATGAAGATGGTCGACGTCGGCGAGGCGGTCGGCATCTTGGCCGCCCAGTCCATCGGCGAGCCGGGCACGCAGCTCACGCTCCGTACCTTCCACATCGGCGGTACGGCAGCGCGCATCGCGGCGCAGACGCAGCGTAAGTCGAAGATCGACGGCGTGGTCGGCCTCGAGCGCGTCGTGGTGGTCCTGACGCCGAATGAGGAGCGCATCGTTACGTCGCGCGAAGGTCAGATCCTCCTGAAGACGACCGAAGGCGCGGTTCGTAGTCGCCTCGCGGTGCCGTACGGCGCGACGCTGGCGGTGCACGAGGGTCAGGCCATCGCCTCTGGGGATCTGCTCTTCAGCTGGGATCCTTACTCCGAACCCGTTGTCGCGGATGCGGAGGGCGTGATCGAGTTCGTCGACATCGTCGACGAGCAGACGATGCGCGAGGAGCTCGACGAGTCCACGGGCCGCCGTCAGATGACGATCATCGAGGACCGTGAGAAGAAGCTCCATCCCACGATCCAGATCCGGAAGGACACGAAGAAGCGCGAGAAGCTGAAGGAGTTCATCATCCCGGTCGGCGCGCAGCTCACGCTGCGTCACGGCGATCCGGTCCGGCTCGGCGACACCATCGCCAAGATCAGCCGCGAGGTGTACAAGACCCGCGACATCACCGGCGGTCTGCCGCGCGTGGCCGAGCTCTTCGAGGCACGCCGGCCGAAGGATCCGGCGGTCATCACCGAGATCGACGGCGAGATCAGCTTCGGCGACATCAAGCGCGGTAAGCGCCAGGTGCACGTCGTGCCCGAGACGGGCGACTCGCGCACCTACGACGTGCCGGTCGGTAAGCACATGCGCGTGCACGCGGGCGACAAGGTGCGCGCCGGCGACCGTCTGTCCGAGGGCCCGATCAACCCGCACGACATCTTGGCGATCAAGGGGCCGCGCGCTGTGCAGGAGTACCTCCTGAACGAGATCCAGGAGGTCTACCGGCTCCAGGGCGTGAAGATCAACGACAAGCACATCGGCGTGATCGTGCGCCAGATGCTTCAGAAGGTTCGCGTCACCGATGCTGGCGACACGGACCTGCTCGAGGGCGAGAACGTCGACCGTACCGCGTTCCGCGAGACGAACCAGAAGGCGATCATCGAGAAGCTCAAGCCGTCGCGCTCCGAGCCGCTCCTGCTCGGCATCACCAAGGCGAGCCTCACGACCGAATCGTTCATCTCGGCTGCCTCCTTCCAGGAAACCACGAGGGTCCTCACCGATGCCGCGGTCCGTGGCGCGCGAGACGAACTCATCGGGTTGAAGGAGAACATCATCATCGGCCACTTGATCCCGGCCGGTACCGGTATCCATCGGTACCAGCAGGTGGAGTTCATGGTCGAGCAGTCGTACTACGACGAGGAGATCATCCCGCTGACGGGTCCCGGGGAGCTGGTGCCGGGCGTAGCGACGCTGGCGAGCGTGGAAGACGACGACGACTTCCTCGACCTCGACTAGACGGAATCGTAGACAGCAGTACAGGCGGGCGGCCCGGCACTTCGGGTCGCCCGCTTTGCTTTTGTGGTCTTGGGGGCGGCGACCACGGGTCCCCCCTACGGGGCCCGCTCGCTCATGGGGTCGTAGTCTGTTGCTCGCTTAGCGGCGCCGCTCGACTACCTGGCGGGTCCACCACCGCCCTTGAGCGCGGCGCCGATGACCCCTTCGGGGGGACCCGTGGTCACCGCCCCTGTCGAAATGGTGGGGCGGGCGACACTTGGTCGAACTGCCTGACTGGGTGGCTACGTGGGCGGCTAGGGCGAGGGTCGGGGAGGCGTCCTCGTGTACGCACGGCATGAACGGTCGGCAAGGGGGGGGCGGGTAGGCTATGCGGGGGACTGCTAGGGAG
>JBEBGN010000013.1:0-44117 GCA_040081395.1 Longimicrobiales bacterium | reverse complement strand
GGGGATCCCGCGGGAGGGGTGACCTCGGCGACCGGCGCCGGCTTCGGGGCGGGCTTCGCTGGCGGCTTCGGCTTTGCCGGCGCTTTGGCCGCAGGAGCAGGGGGCGGCGGAGGCGGAGGCGGAGCGACCGGCGGTGGCGCCACGAAGCCATCCGACTTGGAGTCGCGCGCGAGCGAGTGGAAGATCTCGTGCGAGCTGGCGGGGCCCCACTGGGCCGCCTGGGCGTCGTAGAGCTGGGTATCCGGCCCGATCGCGCCGAGCTCGATGCGGAGCGCAAGCGCGTCCACACTCGGGATCGGAACCTCGTTGCCGTGCGAGTCGATGTACGCGAAGCGCATCTGGAAAGTCTAAAGAGAAGGCGCACTCGAGGCGAGTGGCCCGGGAGCCGCGCGCGGCGCAGCGCCTCGACCTTGTGGGCGGGGCGCTCGGCGGAGCACTTTTGCTGCCACTTCCCCGCCCCACGTCCGGAGCGCTCGATGTCCGCCGCCGTCACACCCACTGCCCTGCGGGTGCTCGTGACGCTCCTCGCGGTGCTCGCGACAGTGGCCCAGGTGGCGTATCTGGATGCCATCTCCTGGCACGTGCTGGGCTTGGCTTCCGCCATGACGGCGCCCCTGAGCGCGCCCTTCATGACCGTGATGACGGGGCACGCCGTGGTCTCTCTGCTCGCGGGTGTGCTCGCGATCGCGTTGGTCCTCCATGAGGGTCCGAAGCAAGCCGCGGCGCGTGGCCTCGGTCTGGCGCTCGGCGCCTGGAGCTACCTCACCGCCTACTCGGGCGTGACCCTCTTCCTCAGGCCGGACACCGCCGCGTGGCGGGGAATCTTCGAGAGCCACTTTCTCGCCGTCGAGCTGGTCGGCTTGATCGGACTCCTGCGCTTCACGGCGCTCTTTCCCCGCTCTCTCGCCGAGCAGTCGCTCGAGGCCCCGGATACGCTTCCCCCTTGGCTCCACCCCGTACACCGGGCGAGCGTGTGGATGCTCCGCCCCTTCGCTCCGTGGCTCGCGGGCTTCCTCGTGCTGGCCGGGCTGCTCGGACTCACAGCCGCCCGCGGTCAGGAGATCGGCAATGCCGGGCTGAGCCCCTTGATGGATGTCGTCCGCTTCGCCGCGGCCGGCCTCGTCGTCCTCAATCTGCGCCGGTCCTGGGGCAGGGCCGGACCGGAGGACATCGCCCGCCTCGGCTGGCTCTTGGTCGGGCTCGCCGCCATCACCGGAGTGCTCCTGTTCCTGATCGGGGGCAACGTGCTGGTCGCCGTTACGGGGTGGCCTGAGCCCGAAGTAGCGTGGCGGCCGATCCTTCTCGACGTGGGGCTGGTCGGATTCCTGACCGCGGCGGCCATGAGCATCCTCTACGGGGGCCCCGTCGAGGCGATGCCGACCGCCCGGCGGTTGGGAGCCGCCGCCACCGTTGGCGCCCTGGGACTCTTCCTCGCGGCGGGGTTGGAGGCGCTCTTCGGCGGCACCGTGCTCGGAGGGTCTTCCCTGGGCACGGGGGTCGGCACCCTGGTGGCGTTCGTGATCGTGGTCTCCACGCATCGGGGACTCGTCAGGTCCGTCGAGCGCATCCTCGCTCAGCGAACCGACCTCGGGGTTCCGAGCTAGTCCCGTCACATCGGGGGCCGGCGGCTCGTTCCTGGAAGCCGACCCCTCGCGAGGCCGCCGGGTATCACCGGCGAACCCGGGAAGACCGACGTGGATTTCGACGCGACGTTCGATCAGCACTATCCCGCGCTGGTACGCTATTGCCAGCGATTGATGGGTGACGCGGACGCCGCCGAAGACATCGCGCAGGAGAGCATGGTCCGTCTCTTCGACCACCAGGTCACGGGACCCGAGGTGGGTATCCGCGCGTGGCTCTTCAAAACAGCCACGCACCTGGTGCGCGACCGATACCGCGTGGGGCATAACCGCCTCCGGCTGCTCGCCGAGCACCCCGTCCAGCCTTCGGAACCCGAGTCTCCCGACACGAGCTTGGAGCGCCAGGAAGCCCGCGGTCGCGCGCGCGACGCGCTCGACGAGCTGCCGCCCCGCGATCGGGAGATCCTGTTGATGCGCTATTCGGGCTTCAGCTACAAGGAGATCGCGGCGGCGATCGACGTGGAGCCTGCCTCGGTGGGCACGCTGCTCGCGCGCGCGGAGCGGCGCTTCGCCGATGCCTTCTCACCCGCAGCAGAGGTGCTATGATGCACGTGGATGCAGGAACGCTCGTCGGACTTCGAGATGGGCTGGCGCCGGATGCGCTGACCGGAGCCCACCTCCGTGCGTGTGCCGCATGCGCGGGTGCGCTCACGGAAGCGTCCCAGCGCGCGGCTCTCGTCTCGGAGGCGCTGGCTACGCTCGACGCCCCGTTGGACCTGGTCTCGGCCAAGGCGGCCACACGCGCTCGACTCGACCGTTCCCGGTCGTCCGAGCGATCCGCCGGGTGGCGGAGTTGGCCACTCGGGCGCGCCGCAGTCCTTCTGCTCGCGACGGCGGGCGCCGTGTCCGCACTCACCTGGACGCCCCTCCGTAGCCGGTGGTCGACCCCCGAGCCGTCACCTGCTGCCGTGCCGCCGGCGACGACCGCGGTCCCCTCGACCGAGCCTGCCCCGCAGCTATCCGCCACCACCGGCATCGCGGTCGACGTGGCCGCAATCGGCATCGACGTGGTGGTGCGCGGAGCCGCCCCGGGCTCACTCGTCGAGGTGGTGTGGGGGCCCGACTCCGCGGCGCGGGTGGTGGGGCCCGCCGGTTCGGGATTCACCTACGGCGAGGGTCGCCTCCAGATCGAGGCGGGCGCGGGGGACCTGCGCCTCGAGCTGCCCCGTGCGGCGCGTTCGACCGTCGCGGTGGACGGCCGCGTCTATGTCGCGCGCTCTGGCTTGGAGGTCATCGTGAGCGAACCGACGCTCGTACGTACCGACGACCTCGTGCGCTTCGTGGTACCCGGGCGGTAGTTTCTCGCGCATGGCCTGGCTGAACCGAGCGTTCATTGCCCTCGTGGCCGTGCTGGGGCTGGCGGCGGACCTGAGCGGTCAGAACACCTCCGTGACGGGGGGCGGCGGGGCCGTCGCCGGGGAGATTCGCGGGCGGCTCGGGGACGTCGTCATCCCGCTCTCCCGCGCCCTGGTGGAGGCCGTGGCACCCGGCATCCGGCGCGTGGCCCGAGCGGACGATGCGGGACGGTACGCGTTCACCGGCCTTCCGCCCGGCGAGGTGACGCTGCGAGTGACCCACGTCGGCTACGAGTCACTGACCCTCATCGTCATGGTTCCCGACGGCCCTCCGGTCGGGGTGGACCTCGAGCTCGCGGCAGTTCCCGTCGCGCTCCCGCCCGTGGACGTGCTCGGTGGCTCGGTCGGCAACCGCGATGGCGGGGCGGAAAGGAGTGCGGTGGGGAGCGGGCTCGCCGAGATCGACCTGCAAGCGCTGGACGTGGGACCAGGGATCGGACAGTCCGGGCTCGCCGACGTGGTCGCGGCGCTGCCGGGCAACGACCCGAGCGACGCCACGGACATCCTCTTCTTACGGGGGAGCACCGCAGACCTGAAGTTGGTGCTGCTCGACGGCGTCCCCGTCTACACGCCGTTCCACGTCGCCGGTCTCATGAAGAGCTTCGAGCAAGGGGTGCTCGGTGCGGCCGAGCTGCACGTGGGCGGGGCCCCCGCGCGCTTCGACGGCGGCCTCACCAACATCCTCGAGCTCCGCACACGTGACGCTCGCCGGGACCGCCTGCGCGTGTCGGGCGCGGTCGACATGCTCGCCGCTTCTACCGCAATCGAAGCACCCCTCGGAGGGCGCGCGGGTGTGCTCGCGTCCCTGCGGACGCTCCACGACCTCGGCGACACACCGCTCGTAGGCGCAACCCCCTACGGCTACCGCGACGCGCTCGTCGTCGCTTCGGCGGAGCCCATTCGAGGCCACGAACTGCGCGCGACAGGCTTCTGGAACGAGGAGTCGGTGCGGCTGGATGGAAGCGGATCTCCCGGGAGCGCGCGCTGGTCGAATCGCGTGGGCTCGATAGGGTATCACGGCACCTTCGGTGCGGCGCGCATCGACCTGACGGCCGGCCTCAGCACCTATGGCGCGGACCTGCCTCTCCAGCCGAGCGTGCGACCCGACGCTCCTCCCTGGGAGCCGCTGCCGTCCCCCCTGCTGGCGCGCGCAGGGACCGACCGCTTCCGCACCGTCGCCCAAGCAGCTTGGGGTGAAGGGGGCAAAGCCGTGCGCGCGGGCATCTCGTTCGAGCATCTGGACGAACGCTTCTCCGCGCGCGCAACCGGCAGCGCCGCTGGGAGCTCGATGAGGGGGTCGGGCGGCGTGGTGGGCGGATTCCTGGACATCACGCGCCCGATCGGCGAGGGCCTCAGCCTACGCGCTGGCACGCGCATCGACCACTTCGGCAACGGTAGGGCGCTTCTGGCCCCACGCGCCGCCATCTCGTGGGAGGTGGCACCGGAGGCGCTCGTCACCGTGGCGGCCGGTCGCTATCACCAGCCCACGCGCACCACCGACCTCCAGGTCGAGCGCACGCTCGAGTCGTTGGCGGTCGGGGGCAGCGCCTTCGAGGAGCGGCTGGACGTCGCGAGCGCGGACCACGTGGTGCTGGGGCTCGACCAGCGCGTGGGGGACGGGGTCCGACTCGGGCTGGAGGGGTTCTGGAAGAGCTATCGCAACGTTCCCTCCTCGGGCGCAGAGTCGGTCCGCAGTTCGGGGGTCGACGTCCGCATCGTCACCGCGGGTGAGCGCACGGCCGCCTGGCTCGGCTACGGGCTCTCCTGGTTCTGGTCCTCGGTCGACCTGTCCGGGCGCACCACAGAGTTCGTGGGTCGCCACCTGCTCTCGGCCGGCATCTCCGGCCCTTTACTCGGTCCCATCCAAGCCGAGGCGCGGGTCGCCTACAGCGCGGGGCTCCCGTACACGAGCATCCCGTTCAAGGCAGACTACGCCGTGGACGCCGTCGCCACGTCCCCTACCATCAATCAGGTCCAGCAGAGCAGGATCGACGAGCCGCCCCGCGTGGACGCGCCGCTGGACGAAACCTTCCTCCGTGTGGACGTGGAGCTGCACACGCAGCTCGAACCCACTTGGGGGGGCCGCACCTGGCGCATCCGCCCCTATCTGCGGATCCTGAACGCACTCGACCGCCGGGACGCCCTCTTCTATACCTACCAGCCCTGGCGGTCGGACGAGGTGATGCCGCTCGCCGAACGCCCGCTTCTCCCCTTGCTCGGCGTGGCGTTCTCCTTCTAGGAAACCGCTCACCATGCACGCATCGTTCGCGGGGCTCCGCCGCCTCGGACAGATCTACATGCGCGCGTCCGACCTCGCGCGCGCCACCGCGTTCTATCGAGACACGCTCGAGGTTCCGTTCCTGTTCGAGGTGCCGAGGATGGCGTTCTTCGACCTCTCGGGCGTGCGGCTCATGCTGGGGGAGCCCGAGGGGCCCGCATTCGACCACCCGGGGTCGATCCTCTACTTCGACGTGCCGGACCTCGAATTGGCGCACCTGGAGTTGGCCCGCCGCGGTGTAGCCTTCGACAGCGCTCCGCATCTCGTCGCGGACATGGGCGACCGCGAGCTCTGGATGGCGTTCTTCAAGGACAGCGAAGGGAGCCAGCTCGCCCTCATGTCGGAGATCCCGAAGTGACTTCGGCCGGCACCCCGCCACGCGTGCGCGTCACGCTCCTCTGGATCCAGATCACGGACAACAAGGAAGCCGTTTGGGACGACGAGGGCGAGTTCCGTTTCCGGACGCGGGTGACGACTGCAGGACGCGCCCACGAGGTCCAGATCCCCGAACAGGGCTACTGGTCGATCTCCGATCATCCGCGCAGGAACAAGGTCGAGAAGATCGACAAGGTGATCTTCGAGGGTGAAGCGGGGGATTCGCTGCTGATCGAGCTGTCCGGTCTCGAGATGGATCAGATCTCTCCCCACGATGTCCTCACCCCGTATCGCAGAGAGTTCACAGGGATCGCCACCGGGTGGGCGGGGCGGCACCAGCCCAGCGACGAGGGCCCACGCGATCCCGAGAGCCTCCCGGACTGGCGCGTCGCCTACGATATCGAGGTCGTCTAGGGCGGGTCCCCCCGCGGGGTCCCCCATGAACCTTTCCCGACCCGGAGCGGCGGGCTATCCTTGTTTCGGTCTTTGTTCGGTGTTCTCGATCGGATACCGCCGATGCTCGAGCCTACTTCTCTCCCGGTGCTGCGCGGGCGGGGCGCGTCCTGGAACCCGCACAACCGCTTCGAGCGCCTGCAGGTGGAGCTGGACCCGGTCGACCCCGACCCCGACGACGAGGCTCCCCGTCCCGAGACGGAGCACCTGGTCGACGCGAGCCGCTCGATCCTGGCCTACAACGACTCGCCGGACGTCGGCTTCGACGCGGGCATCAATCCCTATCGCGGATGTAGCCACGGCTGCTCCTACTGTTACGCTCGCCCAACCCACGAGTACCTGGGCTTCTCCGCCGGTCTCGACTTCGAGACCAAGATCATGGTGAAGACTCAGGCGCCCGACCTGCTCCGCGCCGCGCTCTCGTCCAGGTCGTGGAAGCCACAGGTGATCGGGCTTAGTGGCAACACCGACGCCTACCAGCCGAGCGAACGCACGCTCGGCATCACCCGCCGATGCCTCGAGGTGCTCGAGGAGTTCCGCAATCCCGTGGCAATCGTGACGAAGAGTCGGCTCGTGACGCGCGACGTGGACCTACTCGCTCGCCTCGCCGACCACCGCGCCGTCGCGGTCGTGCTCTCGGTGACCACGCTGCGCCGCGAAGTGCAGCGCGCCATGGAGCCACGAGCAGCGTCACCTTCCAAGAGGCTCGAAGCCATTCGCGTGCTCGCCCGCGCGGGGATCCCCGTTGGCGTCAACGTGGCTCCGGTGGTTCCCGGGCTCACCGACGACGAGGTCCCTGCGATCCTCGAAGCCGCCGCGGAGGCGGGCGCGAGCTTCGCGTCCTACATCCTCCTCCGCCTTCCCTGGGGCGTAAAGGACATCTTCAGTACTTGGCTCGAGCAGCACTTCCCGGAGCGGAAGGACAAGATCCTCAACCGCATCCGAGACCTGCGTGGCGGCAAGCTCTACGACGCCCGCTTCGAAGTGCGGGGAAAGGGGGAGGGTCCGTGGGCGGACCAGCTGCGCGCGCTCTTCCGCGTCACGAAGCGAAAGCTCGACCTGGACCGACGGCCCGTCCTGAGCACCGAAGCCTACAGGGTGCCCACACCGCTCTCTCCCCAAACGGATCTCTTCGGCTGAGGGGCGAGTGCTCTCCCGTCAGACGTCGGCCTGGGCTCGGGGTTGGCGCGCCCGATCGCTGCGGGCAAAGGTCCAGAGGAAGTTGGTGAAGCCCTCGTCGTAGTCGGAGATCCCGTTCTGACCGGTGAGCTTCAGGCGCTCGTCGTACACGCGCTTCATGACGCGCCCGACGCTGTCCTCGTACGGGCCGCCCAACGGCCGGAGCGCGCGCATTTCGTGACACAGCTCGTCACGCAGTCCCGAGTCGTCCAGCGTCAGGTGATAGGACTCGTCACTGTCACCCGCGAGCACCTTCAGCTGGCGATGTAGGCGCTCCGCGAGCGCGCCTTGTACGAATGCAGGCTCTCCCGACGACATGAGCGCGAAGTAAGACAGAGCCTGGGCGTGCAGCTCCTTCCAGTATCCCTGTCGATGCACGAGCTCGTGGCCGATCACATGCGGTTCGAGCACACCCGCGTCGCGGAAGAGTGCCACGTCCCCCGAAACCATGTCGCACGCGCCCATCGCGAACGGAAAAACGAGCTTGGCGAGCGTGAAGTCGCGGACCTCCGAGCTCGTGTGCACGCGCTGGCCGGTGATGCGGGCGATGTACTCGGTGAGGTGATGGTTCACCGATGCCGCCATCGCCCCCCGCGGCGGCCGCTCCGGTGTGTACCCTTGGTTCAGGCGTTCAACGAGGCGCTTCACCTCCGCGCGGCGCGCCTCCTCCGGCATAGGCTCGAGCGTGCGCACATCCGCGCCGAACTCGGTCTGGAAGTCGATCCAACGTACGTGCCGTCGTTGCGACCAGTCCCTGACTGCGCTGGCGGCGTAGACCCCCAGCGCGGCTGCGCTCAGGATCCGACCCGGCAGCGTCGCACCCAGTAGAATCCTGGTCGCGAGCGGAGCGGTCGCGATCACGTCCGTCAACGAGAACGGAGCGTACGTGGCGTCGTTGGGGATGCGGATCTCGTCCATGCAGATCTATACGCGCCCCCTGCGCCACAGGGTTCCACCCGTGGTTGGTCCGCCCGCCCCGCCCCCCAAAGGGCGGCGACCCACTACGAGCGGACCTGACCCTCTCCGAAGACCACGAACTTCCGCGTGGTCAGCTCGCGGGCTCCCATCGGCCCGAAGGCGTGCAGCTTGGAGGTCGAGATGCCGATCTCTGCGCCGAGCCCGAGCTCTCCGCCATCGGCGAAGCGGGTACTCGCGTTCACCAGCACCGTCGACGATTGGACCGCAGCGACGAAGCGCTCGGCGTTCGACTCGTCGTCCGTCACGATCGCTTCGGTGTGGGAAGACCCGTAGCGCGCGATGTGGTCGAGCGCGGCCTCCAGGTCGTCGACGATACGGACGGCCAGGGTCAGATCGAGGTACTCGGCGTACCAGTCGTCCTCGGTGGCCCGCTTCACGGGTACGCCTTTCAGGAGTGCGACCGTGCCGGCGTCGCCGCGCAGCTCGACCCCCGCCTCGGTGAGCTTCGCGGCCACGGCAGGGAGGACCCTAGCCGCCGCGTCGCGATGGACGAGCAGGGTCTCGAGCGCGTTGCACACTCCCGGACGCTGCACCTTCGAGTTCACCACGATGTCGATCGAGCGCTGCGCCGGGGCGCTCGCGTCGAGGAAGACATGGCAGACGCCTTTGTAGTGCTGGAGCACGGGAATGCGGCTCTTCGCCGTGACCGCCCTAATGAGGCTCTCCCCACCGCGGGGAATCACCAGGTCGATGAACTGCTCCTGCTCGAGCAAGACATCGATCGCCTTTCGGTCCGTGGTCGGGACCAGCTGGACAGCGTCTTGCGGCACGTCGGTTCCGTCGAGCCCGTCGCGCAACGCAGCGGCGATCGCACGGTTCGAATGCTGCGCTTCGGATCCGCCACGCAGGATGACCGCGTTGCCCGCCTTGAGGCAGAGCGCCGCGGCATCCGCCGTGACGTTCGGGCGACTCTCGTAGATCATCGCGATCACGCCCAACGGGATCCGCATGCGGCCCACGCGCAGGCCGTTCGGACGCACGATCTCGTCCTCGATCGTTCCCAGCGGATCGTCCTGGGCGGCCACTTCGCGCACCGCCTCGGCCAGCTTCCCGACGGCCCGCTCGCTCAAGCGGAGGCGGTCGAGCATGGGACCGCTGACGCCGTTGCGCTCCGCGGCCGATAGGTCCATCGCGTTGGCGGCCAGGATCTCGGAGCTGTGCGTGTCGATGGCATCGGCCATCGACGCCAAGGCGCGCCGACGCGCGTCGGCGTCCAAGCGCGCCGACGCGAGGGCCGCCGCGCGAGCGCGCCGCGCCATCGCTTCGATGGCGGTACCGACATCGGAAGCCACCTCGGCCTTCTGCGCGACCGTCACGCTTCCCCCTCGGTCCCCTCGCCGATCAGCACCATGCGATCGGGCCGCATGACCACGTGCCCGAGACCGTCACCCAGGGCCTCCCTCACCTCGAGCGTGTGCAAGCCGCGGATACGCTCGACGTCACGGTCGTCGAACCGGACGATGCCTCTCGCGTGCTCGCGCCCCTCCATGTCGATGACCGAAACCACGTCACCGCGTCGGAATCGCCCCTCCACGCGGACGACACCCCGCGGAAGCAGGCTCGCCTTCCGCTTGATGGCCTTCACCGCACCCTCGTCCACGACCAAGGCACCGGTGAGGCCGCGTTGGGCGGCCATCCACTGCTCCACCGCATCGAGTGGCGGCTTGTGGGCGGAGATGAGCGTGCCCGCGGCTTCGCCCCGAACGATGGCCGCCAGTACGGCCTCGTCCGTGCCCGAAGCGATGACGGTCGGAATGCCGAAGTGCGCGGCACGCTCGGCCGCCTCGAGTTTGGTGATCATGCCACCCGTCGAGACACCCGCCTTCTTGGCGTAGCAATAGCGGCGCAGCTCGTCCGCACTCTCGGCGTGCTCAATGAGACGTGCGGTAGGATCGCGGCCAGGGTCCCCCGTGAGCACTCCCGGCACGTCCGTGAGCAGGGCGAGCAGGTCCGCGTCGACGAGAGCGGCTGTCATGGCGGCGAGGTTGTCATTGTCGCCGACCACGATCTCGTCGACGCTGACGGTGTCGTTCTCGTTGACGATCGGCACGACGCCGGCCTCGAGCAGCGCCCCGAGGGCCTGGCTGGCGGCCACATAGCGGCGCCGGTCGGTGAGGCAGTCGTTGGTGAGGAGCACCTGGGCCACGACCATGCCGACCTCCTCGAATGCAGCGCCCCACATGCTCATGAGTCGGCCCTGCCCGACTGCGGCCGCGGCCTGACGGTCGCGGATGCGTTTGGGTGGGTGCGCGTGCCCCAGAGCTCGCCACCCAGCGGCGATGGCGCCACTGGAAACGATCACCGCTTCGGTGGTGGGCTGGGCAGCGACGGCTCGGGCCACCGACCTCAACCGCTCGGGGTCGAGGGTGGTCGTGTTCCCGGTGAGCAGGCGGCTTCCGAACTTGAGCACCACTCGGCGCTGGGACAGCCCGGGGGCCTGCGGATCCTTAAGCTCGATCGCTCGGGTCGAGGAATTATGCATGCGCGTTGCATAAAGCATCATGCGGATCGACCCCGCCCACAAGGGGCGAGTCGCGGGTCCATGCGGTCATACGTCGAGCACCCGGCGGTGGTTCTTGTGGTTCAGGTCGACGCCGGAAAAGCGCGACAAGGCGGTCAACGCCCGATAGAGCGGACGCTCGTCCTTGTGCACCACGCTGCGAACGACGCCGGGGGGGTCCGACTCCCGCAGAGTGTCGGACCAGTCCATGCGCGAGACGCGCTCGGCCATCACCCTCGGGTGCGTCCCCCCCCAGCGCGCCAGTCGCCCCAAGGGGCCGTAGTCGTAGGGGATCGGCTCCCCGGCGCCCGGAAGCGCTGCGGGTAGGCCGCGGTGCGACCAGAACGCCTCGACCTTGGCGCGCATACGCGAGGGGTGACGCACCCACCCGTAATGGAACATACGAGCGCGTGCCTTCGCGACCGTGAGGCGCCCCTGACCGTTGCGTCGGAACGATTGCGCGTCGCGAACCGAGCGCACCCCTATGCCGTTCCGGACGATGCGGATCTCGCGCGCGTACCAACCCTGCCCTCGCTGCACGTGACGGTAGTCGCCGAAGAAGTGGAGATAGTCGAAGAGCAGACCCTCCACCCGACGATCGTCGTTCAACTCCTCGCAACGTCCTCGAATCGTCTCGGCGTCGTCCTCGTGCAGCACCTCGTCGGCCTGGACATACAGGCACCAGTCGCCAGTGCATGCGTCGAGCGCCACGTTCGTGAGATCGGAGTAGGCGAGGTGCCGCCTGGACTCGTCCCACTCGGCGTCCAGGATGCGGATGCGCGGATCGGCAATGGACTCGACCAGCCCGCGAGTATCATCGCCAGGATTCCCGGGCGCGATGGCTACGATCATCTCGTCGACGATAGGGAGGGTCGACAGGATCGCCTCTCGCAGAGGGTAGTCGAGCTCGACTGCGTTCCGTGCGAAGGAGAAACCGGAGATGCGAACCGCACCGGCCGCACCACGCCCCTGCATCAATCGTCGAGCAGCTTCGGCGGCTCCCCGGTGTCCTTCACGCCGAGCGCCACTCCCGTGCCAATTCCCGCGCCGATCAGGATGGCGGTCCCCGCGCCAACGATGGGAAGCACTGCCACAATGGGCGCCGCGAGGATCGTGGCCCCGACGCCGGCCCAGAGTCCGAGCGCGGGCTTCTCCACGATGGAGGTGTAGCGCAGGCGGCGGCCGACGAACTCTCTCGACTTGAGGTGCCCCACCACGCCCGCGACCCCGGCAATCAGCAGCTCGATCATAGGTGTGCCCCCCTCCTCATCGGTTGGTGACCGCATCCAAGAATCCGGTCCACACCCACTCCCGCACGTTGGCGGCCTGACCAGGCCCACCGGGTCCTCGGAGCTCGGCGAGGATCATGTCGAGCACCTGCTCGAGCAGCGCTTGAGCCTCCGGACCTCGGCCCGTCGCTTCGATCACCGGATCGTTGGAGACCGCGGGACCCGAGGCCGGCTCGTACGCGATCGTGCCCTCCGCCTGCACGAGCGCGTCGTGGCCCCGCAAGGCAACCGTCGCAAGCGCTTCGACGCGGTCATAGTGGAGCGCCCGACCCTGGGAGAGGGAGCGGAAATCTGTCGCCGCGGTCGCGAGTCGCGCGGCGCGGGCGTCCCCACTCACGCGGGCGTCGTCCAGCGCTCGCATGTACGCCGCCTCGTAGCGCTCGTCGTCCCGCGCGCGAACGTCACGGATGGTCGTGAGATACTCGTCCCACACAGCACGCACGTTCGGATAGTCCGAAGGTGCCGCCAGGTACTGCCCGCGCAGCCACACGTCCGGAATCGGGTCGAGGCCGCGCAATGCAGTCTGCGTCGTGCTCAAGAACCGCTCCTGAGCGCGGCGCCTGACCGTGTCTTCGTTGTCGGCGATCTCGGGCGGCGGCTCGTCCGATCCTAGCTGGCCGCCCGGTGCCGGCTCATTTCCGCTCCCGGGCGTCGACGTGAGCAGCTCAGGCCCGAAGTAGACCGCCGCCCCACCGAGCGCGAGCACGACGATCACGAAGGGCGCATACCGGCTCGCACTCGACCCGGTCCGTTCCGGCTTGGAGGTCGACGTGCGCACCGGAGCCTCTGTGCGGACCGGGACCTCATGGCGCGCTGCGGAGCCCCGCGAAGGGGCCTCGCGCTCGAACGGATCCGGGCGCGGTTCCACGCGCCGGGGCGCAACCCGCTCGGCGACCTGTTCCCCGAGCTCGGCGCCTCCCTGGTCCATCGTGAAGCTCTGGATCGGGGCATCGGCGGGCACGTGGAGGTCTGAAGCGCGTTCCGCGTCCATCCTCGCGACAAAGGCCGCCGACTCCTGGTCCGGCGTCATCTGACTGGGCGCCGGAGCCAGGTCGAGGCCGATCTCGCCCATGGTCGGTGGGGGCGCGGGTGGTGGAGCTAGCTCAGCGACCGGTACCGCGGGCTCCTCCGGAAGGGGCTGGACCGTCGCGGCCCTCTCGGCCTCCTCCGACTCGATACGCATCTGGAGGACAACTGGATGGGTCGCTGCCGAGGACCACTCCTTCGTCTCGGCGTCATAGACGACGTCGTCGGGCGCGAGGTCTCCGGAACCGACGAACTCGGTGAAGACCTCGAGTGAGGCGAACGAGATCTCTTGGCCGGACGAAGTCCGAATACGAAAGCGGGCCGACATAGGCAGAATGTAGGGGAAATCAGCCTGCTCTGCCCCGGTTAGGTTGCGTCACCCACCGGGTGCCGTCAACGCTTGTCGATCAGATCATCCACGAGGAACAGGTCCGTCAACAGGGCCCGCAGGTGGATGTTCGCGTTGAGGTTGTCGATGAGCTGCGAACTGATGCCGGACCTGGAGGCGACCAAGCGAATCGCAGCCAGTGAATCCGCGGCGTCGCTCGAAACCACCCGAATCATTTCATCCCACTGTGCGCGGGGATCGAGCGTCTCTTTGGCTACGAGGTCGCTGAGCACCGCCCCGAGCCCGTCCAGCGCGGTCTCCATCTTCTTCAGGAAGTCGCGCAAGACCGCGCCCGACTTGGCGCCCTGGTCCGAGCTCAACCCCTGGGCCGCGTAGGCCAAGAAGTACTCGTAGCTCGACTCGATGGCGTCGATGCGCGCTTTGACGTCCTCGCGTGGGGTGGGCATGAGGGCAGCTCTAGGTCAGACCGGGGCTCGCGGCAACACCGCCGCGAGCCCCCGCAGTCTGAAGAGCTTAGGCGTCCTCGGCGGGCGCGCTGACGGACGCATCCGCCAACGCACCGCTTCCGGCCTTGCCCGAACGCGCCGAGTCACCCGTCACGTTCCACCTCGAAGGATCGAAGTGCTCTGCGTACACGTCGCGGGGAATCCAGCCGCGCACCATCGACCAGAGTAGCCAGCGCTTGTCTGGACGTAGCGCGAAGTAGATGTGCGACGCGATCAGAAGAATGAAGCCCACCCCGGCAATGCCATGAATCGCAAAGATGATTCCGGCCGTCGAGTCCGTGACGAGGTAGGGGTTACGCTCGAAGAATGGCGTGTCGATACGCATCATCATCACGACCCCGGTCGCGATCGCGGCCAGTGAAGCGACGATGACAGCGTGGTGGTACATGCGGTGGTCGAAGGGATACTTACCGGCCTTCGGCTCCGGCGCGCCCGACGAGGCGATGTGCTTCATCTGAGCCGCGCCGTCTCGGAAGAAGCTCGGCCCGAAACTCATCATCGACCAGAAATCCTGCCATCCGATCGAGTGGATGATGTGGTAGATGACCGAGGCGATGAGCGCCACGCCCGCGATCCAATGGATCGTCACCCACGCCGGAATCTCGAGACCCATCACCGGAACGAACGCGGTGACGAGCAGCGTGAGCATGCACGCCGACATCGACCAATGGAAGATCCGTGCGGCCAGTGAGTGGCGCTGAACGCGCTCCGGAACCCCCGCCGGGGCCGGCGCAGGGGTCGTCGCATGCGCAGCGAATCCGCGCGAACGGTACCACAGCGCGTGTGCCACCAAGAAGACGGCTGCGAGAACGACCGCAGCCCACATGAGATCCCACGACACCCCGATGAGGATGTCCTGACCCCAAGGGTCTTGATCTCTCCGAAACAGCTCGATCACGCGGCGACGCTCCTCACTGCCCTGCGGACCAGGTTGCGCATCATCACGATCTTGTAGTCGTTATGACGCAGCGCCCTCGTGCCCTGGATGGCCAGTTCGCCGGCGGCGTTCTGGATGGTTTCGCTCGCCGTCTCTCCCTGCACGAGCCGCTCGACCGCGTCGAGGCGGACCGGATACGGCGCCACGCCGTTCACCGCGATGCGCGCATCTTCGATCGTGTTGCCGGACATGCGGAAGGCAGCCGCGACGCTCACGAGCGAGAAGTCCCACGAGCCACGGTCGCGCACCTTCTCGAAGTAGAAGTTCGAGTTGGCCCAGAAAGCCGGTACGAAGACCTGCGTGAGCAGATCACCCGGCTCCATGACCGTCATGCGCGTGATGTCGACCGAGGGTCCGATGAAGAAATCCTCGGCGTCGTAGAGACGGCGCCGCGGACTCTGCACGACCATCTTGGCGTCGAGCGCGATGAGCGCCGGCGCGGTGTCGGACGGATTCACTGCGACGCAACGGCTGCGACCCATGATGCAGTGCTCGCGGTTCATGGCCAGCGGTGCCGACGCGTAGCAGACGTTGCCGCCCGCGCGGTAGCAGGGCCAGCCGCTGCGGTAGTACCAGCAGCGCGTGTCCTGAGAGACGTTACCGCCCAGCGTGCCCTGATTGCGGATCTGCGGCGTTGCCACGTTCTCGGCGGCGGTCGAGAGCAGCCCGAACTCGGAGCGGACCCGCTGGTGCGTCGCAACCTGGGTCAGTGAGGTGAGGGCGCCGATCTCGACACCGCCGGCCTCGTCGCGAATGCCCCGCATCTCCTCGATTCCACCTACGTCGATTACGACGCGCGGCCGCTTGATGCGGTCCTTGAACCAGTCCATGGTGTCGAGGCCGCCCGCGAGCACCCAACCCTCGTCACCTGCATCCTTCATGAGATCGACCGCGTCTTCGACCGTCGTCGGTTGGACGAGGTCGAACGCCGGGATCATGTCTTTCATGTTGGCCATGTATCGGTCTCCCTAGCCGACGTGCTGGTCGAGTCGACCAAACGGAAGTGGACGTCCCTCGAGCGATGCCAAGATCAGGTCAGGCGTCAGCGGAGTCCTGCACAGGCAGACACCACCGATCGCGTCGGAAATCGCGGTGGTGAGAACCGCTGACCCGGCGCCGACGGACGGCTCACCGATACCCTTCGCGCCGACCGGCGTCTGGGGATCGGGGATGCCCACCGCGTCCCAAGCACAGCTGCGCGGCGCATCCATGATCGACGGCGGCCGAGCCGTGTAGAGACGGTTCGCGAACGGCACCCCGTACTGCGGGTCGAAGACCCAACGCTGCGACATCGCGAGACCCATACCCTGGATCGCGCCGCCGTAGCACTGGGCGCCGAGGCTCCGCGGATGGATCACCGTGCCGACATCCGTCGCGCACACCAACTCCTTGGTCTCGAAGTGACCGGTCTCTACGTCGAGCTCGATCAATCCGAACACGGCGAGCCAGCTGTAGATGCCGCCCTCGCCACCGAAGTTGTCGCGCGCAACACCCACGAGACCCGTGCCGACATGCATGTTGGCTGCGGGCACGGTCGCCGCGTTGATATCGGTTGGGAGTGTATGACCGTCGTACTCGCCGCCCAGCGCGATGGCGCGCTGCGCGACCTGTGCGAACGTCATGCTGCCCCCCGGACCCATCACGCGCCCGTTGTCCACGCGGTACTGGTTCGCGTTGCCGCCGAGTTGACGTGCCGCGATCGCACGGATCTTGCGCAGTGCATCCTGCGCGGCCGCGTAGTTGGCACGGGTGTGGGCGTGGGTAGTCTGGCTGCCGGCCTGGACGGAGCTGTTCGGCATACCGCGGCTGGAGTCACCCCACATGATCTCGACCTGATCCCAGTTGAGACCGAGCAGCTCGGCCGCAGGCCGAGCCGTGTCGGAGATCGAATGCGTGCCCAGGTTACCGATGCCCTGGTAGACGTAGAGCTTCCCATCGGGCCGAATGACCATCAGGCCGTCGTACCCGCGCGATCCGGCGGTGTAGGTCGAGAGACCCATGCCGATGCCCGTGACCTTCGACCCGTTGCGCTGACCCGAGAGGCGAATCTTGTTCTCGTAGTCGAATAGCTCCGCGCCCTTCTGGAGCGCTTCCTTGGCGAACACGCTGGTCAACATCTGGTTGCGCGGGCCCATTCCGTAGGCCTGCGTCGGCGCGTTCAGGATGCGGATCGCGAGGCGATCCATGTTCAGCTCGCGTGCCGCCTTGTCGATGAGCGGCTCGAGCATGCCGTTGATCTGCGCTCCACCTGGACCGCGCTGTGCGGCCTTCGGCGGGGTGTTCGTGTAGATCGGGAACCCGCGGTACCGCATGTTCCCGGGCGTGTAGGTGATGTCGGCCACGTTCGATGCGGTGTTGTGGTCACCCGCACCGTAGGGGCCGCTGTCCTGCACGATCATGAGGTCGATCGCCGTGCACTTGCCGTCGGCACGGAAGCCCATCTTCACCCAGGACTGGAAGCCGGGGCGGGCACGACCGATGTAGTTCTCCTCGTAGCGCGTCACCCGATGCATGACCGGGCGCCCGATCTTCCGGGACATCAGGGGCGCGAGAGACATGTGCGTGTGGCCCGGGATCTTCGAGCCGAAGCCACCGCCCGTGAACTCGGAGACGAACGTGATCTCCTCGGGATCGATCTCGAGCGCGCCCGCCATACCCATCTTGGTGCGCTGGGCGCTCTGGGTCGAAACGAACGCGTGCAGGCGGCCGTTCTCCCAGTAGGCCATCGTGGAGCGGGGCTCCATCGGATGGTGCGTCGCGGACTGGTGGACGATCATCTCCTCGACGATCACCGTCGCCTCGGCGAAGCCCGCTTCGATGTCACCCTTCGACCACTCGACGATCGGGGTCGCCGGGTTCGGCATACGGCCCGCATCGACTTCCGCGAAGTCCGCGTCGGTCCACTTGTACGTGCTCCAGCCGTCCTGGCCGGAGAACTGGTTGCCCTCGGTGTAGGCATTCGGGCTATTCGGGCGCAGGCTCTGGAGCGGATCGAGCACGAACGGGAGGGGCTCCAGGTCCAACTCGATCGCCTCGATCGCCGCGGCGCACGCCTCTTCGCTCTCAGCGGCCACCGCAAGAATGGGCTCGCCCTCGTACTTGGGCTCGTCCGTGAGCATCGCCTCGCTCGGGCCTTCAGGCTGCGGCACATCGCTGGCGCGCATGATGTCGATGAAGCCGGGCACTTGACGCGCACGGCTGTCGTCGACGCCACGCACCCTACAGTGCGGCATCGGGCTGAGGAGGAGCTTCATGAAGACCATGCCCTGCGCGCGGAAATCCTCCGCGTACTTGGCACGCCCGGTGATCTTCGCGCGAAGATCGACCGCGGTGTAGTCGACGCCTACCAGTTTCTCGGCCATTGGGTTTCCTCCCCTTAGACGCTACGTGCGAGCTCGGCAGCTCGCATTGCGCAGTTGAGGATTTTCTCGTAGTCGGCGCAGCGGCAGAGGTTACCCGAGAGGGCAACCCTGGCCTGCTCACGCGTGACATTAGGATTGTCGGCCACCATCGCCGTCATGCTCATGACGAACCCGGGGGCGCAGAAGGCGCACTGGAACCCGCCCTCCTCGATCACCGCCTGCTGCACCACGGAGAGCTCGCCCGTGTCCGGGTTCTCGAGACCCTCGATCGTGGTGACGGAGCGGCCACGGAGCTGGTGCGTCAGGATCGAGCAGGCGTACTGGTTCACGCCGTCGACGAGCACCGTGCAGGCGCCGCACTCGGCGCGATCACAGCCGAGCTTGGTGCCAGTGAGGTTGAGCTTGTACCGAAGCGTCATCGCCAACGTTTCGTTGGGGAGGACGTCGACCCTACGCTCCTGACCGTTGACCGTGAGGGTCAGTAGACGCTCGGTCGTGGACTGCACGGTCGCGGCACCGAGGACGTTCGGGCCTCGGAACAGATAGTTCGCGGAGGAGACCGTGGCCCCCGTCGCGATCACGCCCTTGATGAAGGTTCGCCTGGAGTACTTCTTCTCCAGGACACCGACGGATTCGACCTCGTGCATCGGGCAGTTCCCTCCGTTGAGGCACCTAGGATCCGGCCAAGATAGGGACCATGGCCCAACTTGGCGAGCCCTCTCTTAGCGACCCGCACATGACCCCTCTACGCGTGCTTTTGTTGGTCCTGGTCGCCGGGTTCACACCTTTGGGCGCGGCGGGACAGCAATATGCCCTTGGGCCCCTGACCTGGGAGGAGGGGTCCCCGATCCAGCGCCTCGCGATCGCTCCCGCGTTCGAAGGCGCCCAGATTCTCCGGCCTGGCTCGATCGCCATGGACCTCTGGCTCGGCTACTCCAACATCTTCGAGCAGGATTCCACGGCCACCCACGTCCTCTTCATCGACACGGAGCGGCTCCTCACCGCCTTGACGGTGAGGTGGGGTGCCGCCACGGGTATCGAACTGGGGGGTCGCGTCACGCTCGAGACGACCGGCGGGGGGATCCTCGACGGGTTCGTGAGCGGGTACCACGAGCTGCTGGGCTTCGGGCAGGCCAACCGCGATCGGTTCCCGCAGGACGCGTACGCGCAGCGACTCTCGAACGGGAGTGGCGCACTCCTCCTGGACATTCCGCAACGCACGATGGCCGTGGAGGACCTCCAGGTCTTCGCGAAGTGGCGCGTGACGGCCTCGCAGGATGAACGGAACCAACTGAGCCTCCGCGGATCGCTGCGCGCGCCGGTCGCCACCAACACGGTCGGTCGGGAGCGGACCGATGGTGCGGTCGTCGCTTTGGGTCGGGTGGGAGCGGGCAACTGGTACGTCCACGGCATGCTCGGGGCAGGCGTGGTGCGTGCGTCCCCCGAGCTCGAGGGTGCCCTGCGTGACTGGAGCGCGTTCGCGGGCGTGGCAGTCGAGCGCGCGTTGGGCGAGCGCATGGCCGCCGTGGCTCAACTCCAGGTTGCCTCACCGCTCCTGCGGGGCTTCGACCACCGGGAGCTCGACTGGCCCGCGAACAACCTGGTGCTCGGCCTGGCAGGCCGCCTCGGCGACGCGTGGAGCTGGGACGCGAGTTTCCAGGAGGACGTGCCAGCCGACACTCCCGCCATCGACTTCACGGCGTCGCTCCGCGTGAGCCGTACCTGGCGCTGACCGCTCCCGCCGTTACACCTCGGCGGGCTCCGGTAGCGCCAGGTAGGCGCGCGCCTCCAGGAGCACGGGGAGCCCGCGCGCGATGCAGAGCGCGACCGTTGCCGAGACGGCCACGGTGGCGGCGGTCTCGAGCGCGCGGGCTCCGGGCGCGCCCAGCCCTGCACGGACGGCCACGACGATGCCGAGCAGCATGAAGGCCGAGACCTTCGCGACGCCGTAGAGATTCCGCATCGCTCGCGACGCGGTCAGGAAGTGGCTGAGACCGGAGCGGGCCATGGTGGAGTCGCCGAACGCGGTCCTTCCGTGCACCAGCGCGAGCCCCCGCACGGCGTCGACCAGCACGCTCCGGGTCACGATCACGAGCGCGACCCAGAGCGGTACCAGGTCCGCCACGGCGAACGTGATCCAGTACACCTGCTCCACCACCCGGTCGGCCGTGATATCGAGGACCGCACCGAGTTTGGACCCCAGACCCATCCGGCGCGCGGCAAATCCGTCGAGCGCGTCCATCGCGATCGCGATCCCGGTGAGCACGACCGCGGCCAGCGCGGCCCGCACCGATCCCTGGACGAGGAGCGCGCAGGCGACGAACGCGAGCACGACTCTCCCTAGGATGATCGCGTTCGGTACCCGATAGGAACGTGTCGTCACGGCGGGGACAGGTGCGGGGGACATCGTGGTCATGGGATCCTCTCCGTTCTCGAGGGCGACTTCCGTGAAGCTCGAACGACCCGTGTAGATTCCCCATGCGTACCATGACGTACGCCCTTTGTAACAACGCGCCGCGCTGCCGACTCATGGACCATCCCGCCGCAATCCGCCCCGTGGAGCACGCCGTCTTCCACCCCCTCAAGATGGGCAAGTGCACGCTCTTCCAGTCAGCACGAGTACTGGTGGGCCTGAACTGCTTCGAGCCCGGACAGGAGCACGGCCTCCACACGCATGCGGGTATGGACAAGGTCTACCACGTGCTCGCAGGCAGGGGGCGCTTCCTCCTTTCCGATCGCGAGCTGGATATGGAGGCAGGAACGATGCTCATCGCCCCCGAAGGGGCCCCGCACGGCATCCGCAACACGGGAACCGAGCGACTCGTCGTGCTGGCGGTGCTGGCCCCGTCACCCTGAGGTGTCCGGGGGTGTCTCCGGATGTGACGCCTAGTTCAGTCCGGCGAGCCTCATGCTCAGCTCGCGCAGGCGGGCCCGCGCGTCGAGATCGTACGCCTGCGCCTGGGCGCGGGCATTCGTGGCCTGACGCCAGTAGTTCCCGTTCCCCGCCAGCGGCGACATGATCACCTGCAGCACGGGATCGGCACCCTCGTCGATGGTCGCCATTGGCGTCCCGCCGCGGTTCAGTACCATGCTGGTCGCCATATAGATCGCGGGGTGGACGGCGTTCGCGGTGACGCCCGTTCCATCGAGTTCCGCGGCCAGATCCATGGTCATCATGATCTGCGCGAGTTTGCTCTGTCCGTACGCGCGGGCCCCCTCGTACGGCTCGCGCTCGAGCATGACGTCGTCGAAGTCGATGGCGTTCTGCGCCGTGGACGTGATGCTGACGATGCGCGCCGGTGCGCTCTCACGCAGGAGCGGGAGCAGCGTGCGCGTCAGGTAGAAGTGCGACAGGTAGTTCACCGCGAAGCGGAGCTCGTGCCCATCTGCGCTCTCCTCGCGGGTGGCACCGTCCGCCCCACGCCCGATGCCCGCGTTGTTCACGAGCACATCGAGGCGCGAGTAGTCGCGCAGCACGGTGGCGGCCAAGTTGCGCACGTTGGCCATCGCAGCAAGGTCGGCGATGATCAGGCTGGCCGAGCCTTCCATCGACTGGATCTCCTCGACCACCGCGCGGCCACGCTCCTCGTTGCGGCCGTGCACGATCACATGGTACCCCGCGCCCCCGAGACGCAGCGCGATGTCACGGCCGAGGCCATCGGTGGAGCCCGTCACCAGCGCCACGGGGCGAATCCCCGTGTCCACCGCCTGCGCGGACACCAGCCCGACGCCCGCGAGTGATGCGGCCAGGAGGAGAGCGGCCGAAGCAAAGAATCGGGTGCGCGTAAGCATCTTCGGAGCCTCGTCGGTTCGGGGTCGTTGCGACGCTACGGAATACACCCCCCGCGGGCAAGCTCCGCGGGTGTTCCGGACTCCTTTCTTCTCCGCCTACTCCAGGTATGTGTACCCTTGCAGGCTGTCGTCCAGGAAACGGCGGAAGCTGGCACCCTCGGCGAGCGTGAGTCGATCGGCCTGGAGCGCATTCTCGAGGTCCTGGCGCAGCAGGATGCGGATCTCGTCGGGATCGAACTGCACGTAGCTGAGCACCTCACGCACGGTGTCGCCTTCGACCACGGTGTCGATGCGCCAGCGGCCATCGGCGCCGAGCGTCACATGCACGGCGTGCGTGTCGCCGAGGAGGTTGTGCAGATCGCCCAACGTCTCCTGGTAGGCACCGGTCAGGAAGAACGCGAGGTAGTAAGGCTTCTCGCCGCCGACGCCGGGCTCGGCGCCCGGCTCCGGTGGATGCAGCTCCAGAGTGGTCTTGGGGCCCCATTCACCCGGAAACTGGTCCACGCGCCCGTCGGAGTCGCAGGTGATGTCGGCCAGCACACCTTTGCGCATAGGCTCTTCCGCGAGCCTATGGATCGGCATGACTGGGAAGAGTTGCTCAATACCCCACGAGTCGAGCAGGGACTGGAAGATGCTCAGGTTGAGGAAGTACAGATCCGCGAGCTGGTCCGGGAGCGTGCTGAGATCCTCCGGAAGCTCGTCACCGTACGCGTCGAGCACCGCCCGGCCCATCGCCCAGTAGATCTCCTCGCACGCAGCACGCGCGTTGAGGTCCATATAGCCCAGGCTGAACAGCGTGGTGGCTTCGGCGAGCGCGTGCTCCGCGTCGGCATAGGCGCCCAGCAGGTCGTCGCCGTTCCGACGCTGATAGGCGTCCATGGCGTCGAGCAGGGGCTGGGGCGGCTGCTCCTGCGCGAGCGCTGCATCGAGCAGCTTCTGGTCGGGTCGGCCGGGGAAGACGCGGCTCCCGATCACTTCGCACACTACGACGCTCGAGTGCGCAATCAGGGCGCGCCCCGACTCGCTCATGACGTTGGGGTGCGGCACGCCCGCCTCGTCGCAGATCGACTGCACGCGATAGAGCACGTCCGCGGCGTACTGCTCGAGCGTGTAGTTGATCGAGGAGCCCGTGGCGGATTGGGTGCCGTCGTAGTCGACGCCGAGACCTCCGCCGATGTCGATCGCTTCGATGGGCGCGCCCGCTCTGCGGAGCGCCACGTACAGGTGGGCGAGCTCGCTCACCATCGCCTTTACCGCGCGGATGTCGAAGACCTGCGAGCCCATGTGGCAGTGCAGCAGGTGGAAACCGGAGAGCATGTCCGTGGCTCGCAGGTGATCCACCGCGTGGAGGATCTCGCCCACGGTCAGACCGAACTTCCCGCCGTAGCCGGACGAGCCCGCCCAACGGCCCACGCCCGCGGCCGCGAGCTTGGCGCGGATTCCGAACCTCGGGACCACGTTGTGCGCGCGCGCTGACCGGCCGATCAGGTTCAGCTCGTGCGCCTGCTCGACCACCGGGAGGATGTTCCTGCCCATCTTGGCCGCGAGCGTGACGAGCTCGAGGTACTCGGCGTCCTTGAACCCGTTACAGACCAGAGGCATTCCGTTCATGCCGCTGGTCAGCGCCAGGCCCGCGAGCAACTCGGGCTTCGACCCGACCTCGAGGCCGAAGCCCAACTCGTGGCCGAAGGTCCGGATTGCTTCGCAGACGTGGCGCTCCTGGTTCACCTTGATCGGGTAGAGGCAGTGGTACTTGCCGCGGTACCCGAGCTCGGCGATCGCCTTGTCGAAGACGCGCCGGATATTGCCCATCCGATGCTTCAGGATGCCTGGAAAGCGGACGATGACGGGTGGCGTGAGATCGCGCGCAGCGAGGCCACGGGCCACGTCGTAGAGATCGATGCAGCGCGACGGATCGGTGTCGGGATAGACGCCGAGCGTCCCCTGCGGTGTGACGCCGAAGTAGCCGGCGCCCCACTCCTCCACACGGTAGAGTTTGGCCGAGTCCTCGGGGGACCAGAGGTTGAGCTGATCCTTCTGTCCGGAACGCATCGGATCGACGCGGACGGCCGGTTTAATTGACACCGGCGAGCCCTGCCTGCGCACACTCCGCGGCAACCGTGAGGTAGCGCCATACGCTTTCCACACCCACTACATAAGGATGGGGAGCGCCCGGCCCGCGACGCGCGAGGGCGGGCAGCTTGAGCGTCGAGCCGTCGTAGCGCGTGTGGTTCGAAAGGACCACGTCCGCCCCCCTTTCCGAAGCCAGACGACGGAGACGCTCCGCCGAGGCGATGTATTCGCTGTACCAGTGGGCGTCGTCGTCGCCCCCCAAAAAATTGAACGCGGTACCGCCCACGAGCACTGCCGTGTGCCGAGCGTCCCCGTCCCTCACCGGAATGAAGGTCGACATCGTTCCGGGGGTGTGGCCAGGTGTGTGGACCAGCGTGAGCGTGGTGTCCCCGAGGCGCAGCTCGTATCCGTCCGCTGCCTCGATGTCGCGTCGTGGCTTCGGCCAGCTCCCGCCCGTGCGCTCGAGTAGGTCCCAGTCTGCCGCGGCCAGGACGACGCGCGCGCCGAACTCATCCTGCAAGTAACGCGCGCCACCCGCATGGTCGCTGTGTCCATGGCTGACGAGGACGTAGCGGATGTCGGCCGGGTCGAGCCCGAGCTTCACGAGCCCCTGCTCGATCTCGGCCTCCACGGAGTAGTCGAAGATGGGATCGATGATGATGATCCCCTCCGACGTGGTCACCGCCCACGCCGCGTACTCGGTCTGCCCGACGTAGTAGAGGTTGTCGAAAACCTGCACGGGCTCCGCATACCAGTCGGGGAGCCCGCCGCCGACAGAGGGCAGGCCCTGGGGCGCGCGATCGACCACTCCGGCTAGCATCGCGTCGGCGCGGGGAAAGGCCTGCGTGCAGATGCGGAGGAGGAGTGCGACGTGCTCGTCGCCCGCCGCGGCGAGCGCCGCCGCCACGTGAGACTCCTGCGGGCCGAACGCCGTCTGCGCCTGGACGGGCGCGAGGGTGGCCGCGAGGGCGAAGCCCGCAAGAGCTGCGCCGGGAATCGAGGTCCCGGCCGGGACGAGCCCGCGGCGTCGTGCGTTCAGTTGTCGCGCGGTCGGGGGCCGGCGAGGACGCAAATCAACAGGACGGCCCGACCATCCCCGATCCACTCGTGGAGGTCGATCCGCCCCTGCGAAGTCTCGGCGGTGAAGTTCGGCGCGATTTGATGCAGCGACATGGCGTCCTCCTCATCTACTGCTACTGCGGTGCGAATTCTACGGCCTCGCGCGCCGCAGTCCAGGGGTGCCCTGCGCGCGCGACAACGTGTCACCAGCGCCCGGCGTACTCGGGTGAGTGCCCGGGGAGGGACGCGACGAGGAACTCGCGGTGCAAACGGTTCAGCTGACGGATGTGGATGTGGTCGTGCGCAACCCAAGAAATCATGAGGTCGCCGGCTCGGATCGGTCCGAAGCGTGGATGCTCGTGTGCGCGCTCCCAGTCGGGCGCCCCGAGGCTCGTCAGCCAGGATATCGTCTCCGCGCGACGAGCCAAGAACCGGACCAGGGACTCCGAGAGATCGCGCTCGGCGTAGGCCCGCGCGGCCACCCACTTCTGGGGGTCGATCCTGGGCCATGCTTCCTCGGGTCGATGCAGGGTCAGGTCGAGGCGCGTGCGGAAGTCCTCGACCTCCTCGTCGGCGAGGTGGTTCACCACTTCTACGATCGACCACTGCGCCGGGTCGGGCTTCCAGCGCGCCTGATCGTCATCCACACCGCGCACGAGCGCGGCAACGACATCGGCATTCGCGCGCAGGCGCGGTCCGAGGTCGTCGAGGCGCATGGGCTCGCCCGCCGGCCGGTCCAGGCCTTCAGTCCAGCCGCAGTGCCTCGCGCAGCTGCGCGGCCGTCAGCCCGCGGACGTAGACCGGCGTACCGCGGTCGAACTCGCGGGCGCGGGAGAGCGGTCCGACGATGACCGGGTCGAAGCCCGCGTCGACGGCGAGCTCGGCGGCGACGCGTACGGCCTCGGGATCGTCGGCCGCGATCGGCACGCCGATCTTCGGGTCCGGCCGGTGCGCTTCGGTCTCCATTTGCTGGGCACTCATGCAGTTGAAGGCCCTCACCAACCGCACACCCGGCAGGTACTCGGCCGAGGCCACGCCCGTGCCGCGGGCGATCGCGTCATCTGCCATCGGGCCGTCGCGGTCGGCGCGCGGGTTTCCACAGTCGATCACGATCTTGCCCGCCATGAGGGCCGCGTAGTCCTGCCCGACCTGGGGAAGCGCGCCGTACGGGACGGCAATCAACACGACCTGCCCGAACGTGGCGGCCTCCTGGGGATAACCGGCGCGGGCACGCGATCCCGCAGCGCCGACCAGCTCGGTCAACTCCTGTGGGTTCCGCGAGCTGAAGAGGATCTCGTGCCCGGCGCGCGCCCACTGCAGTCCGGTGGCTCCACCCATCGCGCCGGACCCGATGATGCCGATGCGCATGGAACCGCGGGCAGAGAGCGCCGCGGAGAGAGACTCGCCGACGAAGGGTGCGGCGAGCGTCGCACCCGCGGCGCCCGCGCCGACCCTCACGATGAAGTCGCGGCGCGACAGTGGGCTCTTCATCTACTCAGCCTCCACTCAGGGGAATCCCTCTTCCGAATCAGCCTGCACCGTATCGGTCCTCGCCAACATCGACAAGACAGGTACACGCGGGCGGGGCGAAGCGTTGCGACACCCACGCTGCTCCACCTCGCCCGCCCGTCAGAGTGCGGCTGCGACTTCGCGCATGCGACGGCGCAGATTCTCATCCGGGAGCCGTCCCAGGCCCCCACCGATGTTGTCGAGCATATGCTCCGTGTCGGTCGTCTCCGTGAGCACGCACGTGACGGCCAGGTTCGCCAGGATGTACTTGATCGAGAATTGGGCCCACGAGTGGCAGTCGAACTCGGCCGCCCATTCCGGCAGGGGTCGCCCCGCGGTACGGCCGAAGTACGAGCCGTTCATGAACGGGCGATTGATGAGGACCGCGAAACCACGGTCCTGCGCGAGCGGCAACAGTCGATCCTCGGCACCGCGTTCGAGCAGCGAGTAGTTCACGTGCACGAAGTCGGGCGACTCCGCACGCATGAACTGCTCCATACGCTCGTGGTTGAAGTTCTCGGCAACGGTCACCCCGATGTAACGCGTCTCCCCCGACGCCTTCCACTCTTGGAGTCGCGGCCAATGGTGCTCGATGCCGCGCAGGCTCTCCACCTGTACGAGGTCGACGGTACGCCGCGCGAAGAGCCGCTGCGTCTGCCGCATCTGGGCGATGCCGGTGACCGCGTCGGGCGTGTTGAGCTTGGTGGCGAGGAAGATCCCGTCGCGGATGTCGGGCTCCTGGAGAACCCGCCCGAAGATCGCGTCGATCTCCTCGGTGCGTACGGATGTGTCGACAACGCGGCCGCTGTTGGCCATGAGCGAGCGGATGACCGCGGCGACCGGCTCGGGGCCTGCGTCGGGGATCTCGAGCACGACCGCGCTCGATCCGAGGCCGACGATCGGGAGTTCTTCGCCGGTTGTGGGTACGCGACGGGTCGGGAGCCGCTCCTGCGCGAGGAGCGAGCGGGGTGCGGACAGCGCGGCTCCCGCGAGAGCGAGTTGACCGAGAAAGGTGCGGCGGGTGGAGTGGGTCATCTCAGGTGGGACTCGCGTGTCTGAGCTCGGTTACGATCTGGTCGAACACTGCGCAATCTACGGGGTCGGCGCTCCGGCCGTCACGACGTGCACCGAGAGGCCGACGCCGCCAAAACGCCCGCTCGGCGGAGGCCCCCGCGTCCCTCCGGGGCTGCCCGACACCCGCGAATCACGCGGCGCAGACGACGTTTGACTCTCGCGTCGGCGCTTCGGTACTGTTCACGCTATCCGCCCCCAAGGAGCGCCCGAGATCGTGGCACGCGTGCTGGTCGTCGACGACGAAGAGGCGGACCGCGTCGTCCTGCGCACGATCCTCGAGCGTGCGAGCCACGAGGTCTTCGTCGCGAAGGACGGCGATGAGGCGCTCTCACAGTTCCAGGGAAAAGGGATCGACGTAGTGGTGACGGACCTCCAAATGTCGAACGTGCACGGGCTGGAGCTCATCACCATCCTGAGAGAGTTCACTCCCAAGCCCGAGATCATCGCGATCTCGGGAACGGGTGAGTCCCAACTCGACATGGCCCGCCTGCTGGGCGCCAGTCGCACGCTGCAGAAGCCCGTACGTCCCGACGTGCTGCTCGGCATGGTGGCCGATCTCACGGCGCCGAAGCCCGGAGCATGAGTTCGCGAACCCGGATACTCGGCGCGCTGGTCGGCGCAGGCATGGCCGCAGCGTCTCCGGTGGTCGCCCAGCTCCCGCGGCCGGAGACGGTGGGGCTGTCGTCGGGCCCGCTCGCCGAGATCACGGAGCTGTTGAGCGCGGTCGTGGCGGAGCAGCGGCTCGCGGGCGCGGTCGTCGGCGTCGCACGCGACGGCCAGGTCGCGTACCTGGGAGCGGTCGGCGTCCAGGACCTCTCGACCGGCGCGCCCATGTCGGAGCGATCGCTCGTCCGTGTCTACTCGATGACCAAGGCGGTCACAGCGGTCGCGGTCATGATGCTCGAGGAGGAAGGCCGCTTCGAGCTGTCGGACCCCGTGTCGCGCTGGCTCCCCGCGTTTGCGAACGTGCGCGTCCTGAACCCCGACGGCTCGACGCGGGCGCCGGCGCGTCCAGTGACGGTCGAGCACCTGTTGCTGCACACGTCCGGGCTGAGCCACCGCACCTCGGCGGAGTACCGCGATGCCCGCGTGCGCGCGCGTGACATGACGCTCGACCAACTCGTCCAGAACATGGTGCGTGTGCCGCTCCGCTTCGATCCCGGCGAGGGATATCTGTACAGTGAGTCGTCCAGTGTGCTCGGCCGCCTCGTGGAAATCTGGTCGGGCCAGCCATTCGACGTTTTCCTCCAGGAGCGGGTGTTCGGCCCCCTCGGCATGACCGAGACGGGCTTCTGGGTCGAGCCTACGCGTCAGGGTCACCTCACCAGCGTGTACTCCACGACGGAAGGCACGGGGCTTCGCGCGATCGAGATGGAAGAGATCCCGTTCACGGTTCGACCCACGCTGCTCGAGGGCGCCGTAGGTCTGGTGTCGACCGTGCCCGACTTCCTCCGCTTCGGCTCGATGCTCGCCAACCGCGGCGAGTTGGACGGCGTGCGACTGCTCCAGGAGCGCACGGTCGCCGGGATGACGCGGAACGGTCTTTCGGACGAGATCATGGGAACCCGCCGGGGCGGGAGCGGTTGGGGACTCGCGAACGTGTCGGTCCTCGTGGACGCGACCGACGCGGCCGATGGCGCCCGCGCCGGCGAGTACCGCTGGGACGGCAGCGCGGGGACTGAGTTCTGGGTCGACCCCTCGTCGGGCACGGTGCTCGTCACGGCATGGCAAAGCCAACCCGCCAATCCCTCACAGCTCCGCCAACGGATCACCGCCCTCGTGCGCCAAGCGATTCAGCCGTGAAGACATGGGAAGAGCGCGTTCCCAAAGTCTTGAACGCCGTCGGCTTGGACAGCATCAAGAACCGCATCCTGGCGCTCGCGCTCGTCGCGACACTGGTGCCCGCGTTGAGCACCGCGGTGCTTTCCTACCGCCAGAACCGGGCGGCGCTGACGGAGAACCTCAACGGCGAGCTCACCAGCCGCGGCTCACAAGCGGCGCGCGAGGTCGATCTCTGGGTGAAAGAACGCTCGTACGATGTGCGCGTGTTCACGGGCTCGTTCGAGGTCTCGGAGAACCTGGAGCGCATTCCACAGGGGGGCACCGCCGGTAACGCGGCTCGCGCTCGGCTCGCCGACTACCTCGGCGGCGTCCGCGGCCGCTTCACGGACTACGTCGAGCTCCAGGTCCTGGACGACGAAGCACAGCCGATCGCATCGAGCAACGACACCGCCGGGGTCATCGACATCCTCGAGGAGTGGATGATCCGCCTCGAGCGAGGAGAGACCGCCCTCGGAGAACCCGCCAGGGACGCCACGGGGCGCGTCGCGACCACGCTGGCCGCGCCGATCTTCTCGACGGACGGCGACTTCCTGGGCGTATTGGCTGCGACCCTGTCGTTCGATGCGGTGCAGGGTCTACTCGAGGGGCTGGCTCCCGGCGAGGGGGGGCGCCTCGACCTCGTGACGTCGACCGCGGAGCTCATCGCGAGCTCCGCGGCGGGCGCTGCGCCGGTGGACGCCGCCGTGCTCGGCCGGCTCACCGCCGCGGAAGGGGTGTCCGCCGAGTACGCCGACGCCAATGGAACGCCCATGGTGGGGGCGTCCACGCCGGTTCCCGGTCTGTCCTGGGCCGTCGTCGTCCAGGTCCCGTCCGCCGAGGCGTATGCCCAGGTCACGCAGCTCCGCAACTCGGCGTTCCTGCTCGTGTCGGGGCTGCTCGTGATCGTCGGCCTGATCGCCTACTTCCTGGGCTCGGTCATCGTGCGGCCTCTCGTGCGGCTGACCGCGGGCGCTGGCGCCGTCGCCGCCGGAGACCTGTCGGTCGATCTCCCGGTCACGGGTCGTGGCGAGGTCGGGTACCTCACCCAAGTCTTCAACGACATGGTGGGCAAGCTGCGTCAGAGTCGGCAGGAGCTCGACGCGCGCAATCGGGAGCTCGAACGACTCTCGGTCACCGACCTGCTCACCGGCTTGCACAATCGGCGTTACCTGCTCGACGCGTTCGACAAGGAGATCCGCCGCTCCGACCGGCGCGAACGACCGTTCTGCGTGCTCATGATCGACGTGGATCGCTTCAAGCAGTACAACGACGCCTACGGCCACCCCGCCGGAGACGCCGTGCTCGCTGCCATGGGTCGAGTCATTCCCGAAGCGACTCGCGACCTGGACGTGGTCGCCCGCTACGGTGGTGAGGAGTTCATCGTGCTCCTGCCCGAGTGCGATCTCGCCAACGGCATCGTGGCAGGCGGGCGCATCCGCGCACGGCTCGCCAAGGAGTCGTTCGATGGCCGCACGGTCACGATCAGCGTGGGGGTCGCGGAGTTCCCGATGCACGGCGACACCGCAGCCGCGGTGATCGGCGCGGCGGACGCCGCCCTCTACGAGTCGAAGCGCCTCGGCCGTGACCAGGTGCAGGGGGCTCCACCGAAGGAGCTGCCCGACGCGCAGGAAAAGACCTCCAAGCGCTCGAGCGCCGCCAAGAAGAAGCGGACGGCTTAGCTACCTACCTGCTCGTGACGAGGGTGTTGAAGATCCACCCCTCGCGCCGCTGATCGTCCACGACCCGCACCCACTGACTCGTGTACGACTGCCCCGTTACGGGCACCGAGGGATCGAGCGTGAAGACCACCGCGAAGGTCGTTCCCGGACCCGAACGAACATTGGTCCTCCCGGTCGTTCGCAACGGCACGGGCACCGCGAAGAGCGACTCGCCGGCGGCAAGGGCGCCGTTGCCGCGCCCTTGGAGACGGGCCTGGCCCGTCCGCACCAACGCACGCACCTGCGTGGCGAGGTAGAGCGCGCCGCCGTAGTTATCGCTCGCGAACTCAGAACTGCTCTGGCGGAAGAGATCCTCCGCCTGGGTGAGTTCGGGAAGCGAGGTCGATCCGGCGCCGCGGCGGAGCGTTCCGAGTGCGATCTCCGCCTCTGCCATCCCGGACGCCGCCTCGGCTCGGCTCGCCTGCGTCTGGAGGCGGGCCATGTTGCGCACCAACTCGAGACGCGTAGACGCGAGTTGCTCTTGCAGCTCCTGGAGTTGGACGTCCCGTTCGAGCAGTTGGATCTGGAGCCGCGCCACCCGATCCTGGAGCGCGGGGTCGGCCGCGGCGGGAGTCTCGACGCGCACGGTGTCCACACGCGTGACCGAGACCGTGTCGACCATGACGACCGGCGCCTGGGGCGCCGGTGCGGGAGCCGGCTGTGCGCACCCCACGGAGAAGAGGAGGAGCGCGGCGAGGGTCGGCGGAAGCGATCTCATGATGTCCCGGCGGGAGGAGGCATCCGAATGTATGTTCGCCGCCCCGCCCCGTTCAATCGAAATCTGGGCTCGCCGGGGGGTGCCTCGGCCCGTCACGAGGCCTACATTCGGGGCTCCGGCTTTTGCGCTCCCGGAACGCGACCACGGTGAGGGGCTGGGCCCATGACCAAGACAGGTATTCGCCGGGTCGCCGCGCTCGGCCTCTTGGCCCTCGGCGCCGGCGCGACGGCGGTCGCGGCCCAGGCAACCGTCGAGATCGTGGTCGAGAGCCCGGCTATGACGACCGGGGCCGCGATGCCCCGTGAGTATTCGCCGGACGGCCGCAACGTCTCCCCGCCCCTCACCTGGCGATCCCTCCCACCCGGGACCCGCCAGCTCGCGGTGATCTGCCAAGATCACGGCGCTGGTAACCCTCCCCCCTGGGTGCACTGGATCATCTACAACATCCCGGCGAGCGCGCCCGGCCTTCCCGAAGGGATCCCGTTCGACCGCGCCGACCCGATGCCGGCGGGGCTCGAAGGCGCCACACAAGGCAATAACAACTGGGGGCTCGCGATGTACCGCGGACCCGCTCCACCCGCGGGTACGGTGCACGACTACGACTTCACGGTCCTCGCCCTCGACACTGAGCTGAACCTGCCGCCGGGACTCACGCGCGCGGAGCTGCTGGCGGCCATCGAGGGACATGTCATCGGCCAGGGGAACATGGTGCCCACCTACACGAGGCAGCCCGCCGAAGGGGGCGCGGCGTTCGAATGAGCGATACCCCGCCCCCCAATACCATCTCGCGACGGGACCTGCTCAAGGCCGCCGGGGCCGCGGGCGCCGCTGCACTCGCGCCCGCAGCTCTTGGAGCCGCGGTGCCCACTGGGAACCCGGCCGTGCCGCGGGCGCTCCCGACGCTCGCGACGCGCGCGCCCGTCGGCCCGCTCATGAACCTGACCGCCGCCGAAACCGAGATCCTGTCGGCGATGATCGATCGTCTGATTCCCACCGACGACATGGGCCCCGGCGCGCTCGACGCAGGAGCCCTCCGCTTCATCGACCGCGCGCTCTCCGAGGCCGAAGCGGATTCCGTCGACGCGTACCGTGCGGGGATCGCGGCGCTCGACCGGTACGCGCGCTACTCGCGCGGTACGCCGTTCGCAGAGCTGTCCGCGCGCGACCAGGACTCCGTGCTCATCGACGTGCAGACGGGGAGCGCGACCGGAGCGGGAGCGGGATTCGTCGGCAACTCGGCGGCCTTCTTCAACCTGGTGAAGGACCACACCTGGCAGGGCACTTTCGGGGACCCCCAGTACGGCGGGAACGTCGACTTCGTCGGCTGGGATCTGATCCGGTATCCGGGCGTGCGCCTGCGCGTGACGGACGAGGAGCAGCGCATGCTGGAGGCGGAGGACCTGGAGCCCGCACGGCGATCGGCGTATGACTTCGGCCAGTTCCAGGCCGGGCAGTCGGGCGGAGGCGCGCGCTGATGCCGACGCAGCTCCGGGGCGCCGACGTGGTGGTGGTGGGGCTCGGTGCGGCCGGAGGCGTCGCCGTACTCCCGCTCGCGCAGGCCGGCCTCGACGTGGTGGGGCTCGAGGCGGGCACCTGGCTCGACCGGCGCGACTTCGCGCCCGACGAGATCCGTAACAACGTGCGCGACTGGCCCATGCTGGTGAAGAAGACCGAACAGGAGCGGCCCACCTCGCGAGCGACTGCGGCGCAGACCGCCAACCAGATCGGCAGCCACCCCATGATGAACGCGGTCGGCGGCACGACCCTGCACTACTGGGCGCAGAGCTGGCGGCTGAACCCGTGGGACTTCCGGGTGGTGAGCGAGACGGCGCGCAGGTACGGCAGGACGCGCATCCCTGCCGGATCCACCGTCGAGGACTGGCCCTTCGGCTACGAGGAGCTCGAGCGCTACTACGACCTGGTCGAGCACGAGGTCGGTGTGTCCGGCCAGGCCGGGAACGTGCGCGGGCGCATCGACGCGCGCGGCAACCGGTTCGAGGGGCCGCGCCAGCGTGAGTATCCCATGCCCGCGCTGCGCTGGACCGGCTTTCACGAGAAGATGGCGGATGCGGCCCGCGGCCTCGGCTGGAACCCCTTCCCTGGGCCTGCCGCGATCAACACCGCCGAGTACGGCGGTCGGGGGGGGTGCGGCTACCACGGATACTGCAACAAGGGGGGGTGCCCGCTCGACGCGAAGAACGCCACCCACCTCACCACCATTCCGAAGGCACTCGCCACGGGGAACCTGCGCGTCGTCACGCGCGCGCACGTCACCACCATCCAGGTGGACGGCGACGGGCGCGCCACCGGCGTGAACTACCTGGTCGGCAACACGGAGTACTTCCAGCCCGCGCGGGTGGTGCTGCTCGCCGGATACACGTACGAGAACAGCCGGCTGCTCTTACTGTCCAAGTCCGACGCGTACCCGAATGGCCTCTCCAACAACCACGGCCAGGTCGGACGGCACTACTTCAGCCACCACCAGGGTGCGGGTGTGACCGCACTCTTCCCGTTCGACCTGAAGGCCTGGTACGGCCTGCCGGCCCAGGGGGTCGCGGTGGACGAGTGGGCCGACGACAACTTCGACCACTCGGGCCTCGGCTTCATCGGTGGCGGCAACCTGTGGGCGATGTCCGACCGGCGTCCCATCGGCGCCGCGAATAGTGGTACCTTCGGCCGTGTGCGCGCGTGGGGTTCGGAGTGGAAGCGCTACATCCACGAGAACGCGGACCGTTCGCATAGCTTCTACATCCAGAAGACGACGCTCCCCTACGAGGACAACTTCTTGGATCTCGATCCGCGCGTCACAGACGCGCTCGGCTTCCCTGTCATCCGCATCACCGGCGAGTACAAGGAAAACGAGCGGCTCGCGGCCGCGTTCTGCCAGGACAAAGCAGAGGAGTGGTACCGTGCGGCGGGCGCCATCGAGATCACGCGCGGGGGGGTTGGTGGCGCCATGGGCGCGTCCACACATGCGTATGGCGGCACGCGCATGGGGGACGATCCCGACACCAACGTGGTGGACCGCTGGGGCTTCTCGCACGAAGCGCCCAACCTGGGCGTACTCGGCGCTTCGGTGATGGGCACGAGCGGCGCTCGCAACCCGACGCTCACCTCGCAGGCGCTGGCGTGGCGTACCGCCGCGCACCTGGCGGAGAGCTGGAGCACGATCGCCGGCTGACGCGCCACACGATCCTGCACCCGATCCGCACAACGTGACGAAAGGCCGTCCTCTCGCCGTGCTCTACACGGCCACGATCTTCGTGGCCGCGGCGCTGCTCTTCCTGGTCCAGCCCATGGTCGGGAAGATGGTCCTCCCGCGCGCGGGTGGCAGCCCGCAGGTCTGGAACACCGCCATGGTCTTCTTCCAGACCATGTTGCTCGCGGGCTACGCGTATGCGCACTTCTCGGTGAAGTGGTTGGGTGTGCGGAAGCAGGCACTCGGCCACCTGGTCCTGCTCGCACTTCCGCTGCTCGTGCTCCCCATCGCACTCCCGGAGGGATATCCGCCGGCCGAAGGGGGTCAGTCGTTCTGGATCCTAGGCCTGCTCGCGCTGACCGTGGGTGCGCCCTTCTTCGTGCTCGCATCGGCAAGCCCGCTCCTCCAACGCTGGCTCGCCTCCACCGAGCACGAGGCCGCTGCCGACCCGTACTTCCTCTACGCGGGGTCCAATGCGGGGAGCTTGGTGGGGCTGCTCGCGTTCCCGCTGGTGCTCGAGCCACTCATGGCCGGCACGGTGCAGGCTCGTTCCTGGATGATCGGCTACATCGTGTTCGTCGTGCTCGCCGCGCTGTGCGTGTTCGTAGTGGCGCGTTCGGGGGACGGGGGGCGGGGCACCGCGATCGTGGGCGGCACCCACGACGAGCGCCCGGTCACCACCCACGACCGACTTTTCTGGCTCGCGGCCTCGGCGGCGCCATCGGCGCTCCTGCTCGGCGTGACGCAGTACCTGACCAGCGAGATCGCGCCGACCTCTCTGCTCTGGGTGCTGCCGCTGGCGGTCTACCTCGCGACCTTCGTGGCCGCGTTCGCGCGGCGCACGCTCGTCTCCGTGGAAGTGCTGTCGCGCGTGCTCGCCATCGCCGTGGTGGTCGCGGCACTCGTCCAGCTCGCGCGCATCGTGGATCCCCAGTGGGCGATCGCGCTCCTCCACCTCGCCGTGCTCGCGCTCGCCGGCCTGCTATGTCACACGCGGCTCGCCGCCGCGCGCCCCGCCACCAGCCACCTGACCGAGTACTACCTCTGGATGTCGGCCGGTGGCGCGATCGGCGGCACTCTCGCCGCACTCGTCGCGCCGGTGGCGTTCGACTTCATCGCCGAATATCCCATCGCAGTCGTGCTCGCATGTCTCTTCCGACCGGCGTTCGGCGGGGGGAACGGGTCGAGCGGTCCGGCCCGCTGGCTCTACACAGGCAAGACGCTCGACTTCGCGCTCCCCGCCGCCTTGGCTGTCTTCATCGTGGTGGCGGCGGTCGTCATGCGAGTCAGCTCGGTGCCCGATGGCGTGATGGTGATGGCGGTCGCCGTGTTCCCCACCCTCGTCGTCTTCCTCTTCTCCCCCCGCCCCGTGCGGTTCGCGCTCGGCGCGGCGGTGCTCTTGCTGTCGGCGCAGTCGGGGCAGATGTATCGGGGCGCGATCCTGCACACCGAGCGCACTTTCTTCGGCGTGCACCGGGTCGCGACGGATCCCGAGAACACCGTGCGCATCCTCTACCACGGTGCCACCGTCCACGGCGTCCAGAACGTGGATCCGGCGACCGCGATGGAGCCGCTCGCCTACTATCACCCGAGCGGACCCGCGGGCAGCCTGGTGACCTTCTTCGGCCGAAACGAGTCGAAGCAGCGCCTCGCTCTCGTGGGCGCAGGCACGGGAGCGCTCGCCGTGCTCGCCGGGGCGCACCAGCAGGTCACGCTCTACGAGATCGACCCGGCGATCGTGCGGATCGCCGAGGACCCTCGCTTCTTCACCTACCTGAGCGGCATGCGCGCGGCGCACGACGTCGTGGTCGGTGACGGGAGACTCGAGCTGTCACGCTCGTCCCACGCCTACGACCTGATCGTGCTCGATGCCTTCTCATCGGGAACCATTCCGATCCACCTGCTCACGCGGGAGGCCTTCGAGCTGTACTTGGATCGGCTCGCACCCCGCGGCGCGCTGCTCTTCCACATCTCCAACCGCCACCTCGAGCTCACCCCCGTTGTCGCGGCCCAGGCGCGTGACCTCGGCCTGGCCGCGTTCGAGTGGAGCGACGTGCGCCGCGACGAGGACGTCGAGCGCGGCATCTTCGGTTCGGAGTGGGTGCTGATTGCGCGTAGCCCGCAGGATCTCGACTACATGCCTGTGGCGGGGTGGCGACCGCTGGACACGCAGATCCCGGATCGCGCGTGGACGGACGACTTCTCGGACTTATTGAGCGTGCAGCGATGGCAGTAGGCGCCCATCAACGCGCCTCCGCCACCCCTCGCTCCACCAGCCCGCGAATCTCCTTCTCCGAGTACCCCAGCTCTCCGAGGATCTCGACCGTGTGCTCCCCCTGGTGCGGCGGCGTCGCCTCCGCGTGGGGGCGCTCGCCGTCCAGCCTGAGCGGCATCGCCAAGTCACGGTAGTCCGGGATCTCCGCATCGGGTGCCGAAGGAAGCAGTCCGGCCGCCGCTACCTGCGGGTCCGCCACGACCTCGGCGATGTTGCGGATCGCGGAGCACGGAACGGAGTGCATGCGCGTGAGCTCGAGCAGCTCTTTCGTGCTGTACTTCCGGGTACGCTCCTCCACCAGCGGAATGAGCGCGGAATGGTTGGCGGAGCGGAGCGGGTTGGTCAGGAAACGCGGATCGCCGGCCAGCCCCGGCATGGCGAGCGCCTCGCACAGGCGGCCGAAGAGGGCGTCGTTCCCGGCCGCGATCATCACGTGGCCATCGGAGGTCGGGAACGCCTGGTACGGGGCGATGGCAGGTACCCCAGAGCCCATGGGGCCGGGTACGCGGCCAGTGGCGAGGTAGCCGGTGACGTGGTACGACACCCACCCGAGCGTGGTGTCGAGCAGCGCGGCCTCGAGCTCCGCACCCTCGCCGGTCGCGTCGCGGCGGCGAAGCGCCGCGAGGACCGCGATCGCCGCCCACATGCCGGTGCCATAGTCGACCACGGCGCCGCCGACGCGGGTAGGCTGCCCACCTGGGTATCCCGTGGTCGACATGAGGCCGGTGTACGCTTGCATGAGCGGGTCGTAGCCGGGCTGGTCGGCCATGGGGCCGGTTGAGCCATAGGCGCTGATCGACGTGTACACGACGTCGGGGCGGAGTCCCTTGATGGTCTGATAGTCCACGCCGAGCCGCTTGGCGACCCCCGGCCGGGATGCCTGCATGAACACGTCCGACTGTTTCGCGATGCGGTGCACGATTTCGAGCCCTTCCTTGGACTTGAGGTCGAGCACCATGCTGCGCTTGCCGCGGTTCACGGAGAGATAGAGCGCGCTCCGCGTCCCCCAGAACGGGGGACCCCACGCCCGTGCCATGTCGCCGCCCGGCGGCTCGATCTTGATGACCGTAGCGCCGAGGTCCGCGAGGATCTGGCTGCAGTAAGGTCCGGCGAGGTTCTGCGTCATGTCGCAGACCTGGATGTCGGCGAGCGGGGCGGTCACGCGGTTGTGTGTTCCTGGATGGTGAATCGGCTGCGGGTCTGGGCCGAACGGCGGCGGACGCTAGGGGGAGGGGACGGTGAGGGCAAGCCGGGACGGGCCTTGGCCACCGACTTAGAATGGAGCGCCCGGAAGTAGAGCACCGGCACCCGCCCCCCGCCTCCGAGACCACCATCGAGACCGACATCGGAGCCGCCGCATCCGATTCTACGGACGCACACCGCGCCGGCCGGTTCGACCCCGTGGCTCTCGGCCTGCTCGCGGCCGCACTCCTCTACGCGGGCCTGACCATCGACCGGGGGTGGATCCCGCACGACGACGGCATGTTAGGGCAGTCCGCGGTGCGCGTGCTCACGGGGGAGCTTCCGCACCGCGACTTCCAGGACATGTATTCGGGGGGCCTCTCGTATGGGAACGCGCTCGCGTTCGCGCTCTTCGGCATCCATCTGTTGGCTCCCCGCCTCCTCCTGCTCGCCTCGTTCGTCGGCTTCGCCGCGGTGTCGTTCTCGCTCGGGCGGCGGTTCGCGGGGCAGCGAGCGGCAGCCGCCGTCGTGCTCCTCGGCACGATCTGGGGCATGCCGAACTATCCCGCGGCGATGCCCACCTGGTACAACCTGTTCCTCGCGGCGCTGGCGCTTTGGTGCGTGTTCCGGTTTCTCGACACGGACCGGAGGCGATGGCTGGTTGCCGCCGGTGCGGCGTGCGGCGTCTCGATGTCGATCAAGATCGTGGGCGTGTACACGCTCGCGGCGGTCCTCATCGGGTTGGCACTGGTGGAGGCCGAGCCACGCGGGGCACACGGTGAAGCTGGTCGAAGCGGTGGCGCACGCGTGTACGCAGCCGCGGTTGCCGCAGGACTGTGCGCCTACTTCGTCCTGGTGCTCGCACTGATCCGCGCGCACCTCGACCTCGCGAGCCTCGTCCACTTCGCCGTGCCGTCGCTCGCGCTGGTCGGGGTGGCGGCGTGGCGGATCGCACGCGCGCCCGTCGATGGGGACGCCGCAAGCCGCCTCAACCGCCTCGCACGGCTGGTGGCACCCGTGCTGTTGGGCGTCGCACTGCCGATCGCGCTCCTGCTCGTCCCTTATGTGGCGTCGGGGTCGGTCGGCGCGCTCGTCGACGGCGTGTTCGTGCTCCCCTTTCGCCGGCCCTCGCTCGCGGCCACCTCCTCCCTTCCCCTTCCCCTGACCACCTTCGCTCCGGCGCTGGTGCCACTGACCCTCGGAGTCCTGGCGGCCACGGGGCCGCAGCGGCTCCGGCGCGGAGCGCTCGCCGCGTTCGCCGTCGCACTCGCGGTCGTCCTGATCTTGGGCGGACGGGACCGAGTGTATCCAGCAGTCTGGGGAGGGCTGCTGCTCCTGCCGGTGCTGCTGACGGTGGCGGTGATGCTGGGAGCTTGGCGTACCTGGAGGCGCCCCGGGACTCCCACTCGTCCCCCTCTCGAAGCCGCGTTGGCGGCTCTCGTGCTCGGCACGTTCACGCTCGTGCAGTACCCCTACTCCGGCCCCATCTACTTCTTCTACCTGGCGCCCTTGGTGGCTCTGGTCGCCCTCGCCGGCACTTCGATGGCCCCCGCGGGCGCGCGCGCGCCGGCCCTCGTGCTGCTGGTCTTCACGCTGCTGTTCGGCGCGCGCTGGGTAGCGACGGCGGACCTGTTCGCCACCGCCCAGGGCAGGTATGCCGCGCGCCCGCCGCTCGAACGCATGGAGCTCGATCGAGGGCACATTCGTTTGCCCGCCTCCGAGCGGGCCGAGTACGAAGCGCTGGCGGAGGCACTTCGGGAGCTCTCGGCAGGAACGGGGGTCACGTTCGTGACCCCGGACGCGCCGGAGGCGTACTTCCTGAGCGGGCTCCGCAATCCGACGCCGTTCTTCTACGACTTCCTGGATGACCCGGCGGGGCGCACGGCGCGCATCCTCACGACGCTGGAGCGCGCGGACGTGCGGGTGATCGCGCTCAACCGTGCGCCTTCGCTCTCGGGTCCGCCGCCGCCGGACCTGGTCGCCGAGCTGGAGCGGCGCTTTCCGAGCGCAGCCATCCTCGGCCGCTTCGTGGTGCGGTGGCGCTGACGACTCAGCGCGAGATCACCAGCCGGAAGCCGATGAAGGGGCGGCGCGCACCGGGGTCAGCGCCGCCGCGCACGGCCGCGCGGATGTTCTGCGGCCCGTCCGAGAAGGAGCCTCCGCGCATGATCCAGAGCGCTTCGACATCGAGGCCCGCCGCGTCGTCCGTCGCATCGTACGGGTAGGGCTGATACGGACTGCGAGTCCACTCCCACGCGTTGCCGCTCATGTCCGCCAACCCGAACGGGCACTCGGGACACGGAAAGGCACCGACGCGGGTGAGGCCCGGGCCCTGGTAATTGGCGCGGTCGGCGCGCGGCTCATTACCCCAGGGGAACACGCGTCCGTCGCCGCCGCGCGCCGCTTTCTCCCACTGAGCCTCTGTGGGAAGCGTGACGTGCCACCCCTGCTCGAGCAGGCCCGCGAGCGGCTCGGGCGTGCCGTCCCAGGCGCGGAGCCTCTCTTCGAGCCAGCGCGCATAGGCCAGCGCATCCGTCCATGCGATCGAAACGACCGGGGAGTTCGGCCGTCCGGCGAGGGCGCCCGGGTCGGCGACGCGGTGGCCGCTCCCCACCACGAAGGACGCGTACTGGGCCCCGGTCACCTCGTAGCGCGCGATGTAGAAGGTCGGCTCGTCGACGGTGCCCTGCGCCAGGTCGGGGGACCACCGCTCGATGTCGAACGCGAGCGGGTCGACCGCCCGGTCGCTCCCCATGAGGAAGGGACCCGCCGGTACCTCGACGAACCCGAGCAGCGGCTCATCGGCGAGAAACCAGGCATCCGTGCGGAAGCCGGTCAGCTCGGTCGGAAGCACGACCTCGGGAGTCATAGCGTCGCCTATGCTGACCGGTGCATCGGGGGCCAGCCGGAGCGCGATCCACACCGCTCCAACCAGCCCCACGGCAGCGAAGCCCGGCCACCGCTTCAGCAGTTCGCTCAAAGTGAGGCCACCCTGCGGCTGCACGCGAAGGCCCACCCGTGCTCGCACGCACGCACGTAGATCTCGGGCTCGGTCTCCTGCATGCGGTTGAGCCCGCCCTCACGCGTCATGAGGCGGAGGTCGAGCACGCGCGGGTCGGCACGGCTCCCCGATCCCGGGTCGATCAGGTTCACGCACGCCGCCTGGAATCGCAGTTCACACGCACGCGAGAAGTACCCGGTCGCCAGCGCGGGGTCCGCGCTGGCCAGCGTGCCCTCCGTGTAGGCGAGCCCCAGTTCATTGCACGCCCACGCGGAGGCGTCCGCGCAGTAGGTCGCCTCGAGTCGAAGCAGTCGCTCGCACGCCGTCGGGCGATCTGCCGCGCACGCTTCCTGCCAGAAGGGGAGACTGTCCCCCGTGTGGCGCCCGTCGGTGCGACCTAGCGCGGTCATGACCAGGAAGAAGGGCACCCACAGCGCCATATAGGCAAGGTTGGGCCTCGAGAATGCCCACTCGAGCCGCAGCCCCGTCCAGGCCGGACTCGTCTTCAGTTTCACCACCAGCGCATCGATGCCGCGGATGCTCAGGTTCAGCAGCGGCACGCAGAGCAGCTTGTCGTAGTGGGTCGGAACGCCGGCGCCGCCCAGCATGGCGTAGAGGCCGAGCACTCCGAGGCCGTAGAGCACGCCGAAGAGCAGCTTACCCGGAGGTGTTCGCGGTGACGTCGAGGGGTCGGTCACCAAAAGGTGCAGTCCCAGGAAGACCGCGGCCGGGATCTCCGAGTCGATGAAGTATGGCACGCCGGTCACGGCCGCATACAGCCAGCTGCCTCCGAACAGGACCGCCGCAGCCGCTCCGGTCACCAGCGTGATCGAGAAGAAGTAGAGGCAGACGAGGCAGACCGTGAACAGATAGGTATAGATGTACGGCGCGAGCGTGAGCGTCGACGCGATCTCTGGGCCCCAGGTGAGGTTCGTCGTTCCCGTCGCGATGAGCACGAGCGAGAAGAGTCCAAGCGCGAACGCCGAGGGATTGAAGATGTGGACGCGCTTCCCCTCCCGGGTCCAGCGCACATACTCCTTGCCCAGGAATCCGACCGCCAGCATCAGGAACTGGAGGTAGAACCAGTCGTCCTTGAACCAGATGAACAGGTTCGTGCTGAACACGATGGGGAAGGGCCCGAAGCCGAGCGTGTAGCTCTCGCGCCGGGACCAAGCGAGCAGCATGTCGAACGCGTACGCGAACGCCAGCTGGGCCACGAAGAGGCCGGCGTACTCGTACACGGGCCGCCAATACCATCCCCAATACGAGTAGACCGAGAGATGGACGCAGGCTTGGATGTAGTGCTGCTTGCGAAGAACGATCTCGAACGCGCGCCCCTCGCCCGACCGCTTGAGTCGCACGGCCAGGACCGCCAGCCACACGAGTAGCACCGCGACCGCACCCCAGAACGAGAACGTCAGCCGCGGGTTCGCCTGAACGCGGGGCAAGAACGCCAGCATCCCGATGAAGCCGGTGAGCAGGAGCGGGACGTAGAGGACGCTCCGCGACACCCGGGCCGCGGTCGACGTCGTCTTGGAGGGGGTCCGCTCCTTTCGCTTCGCCATTCGATCCGCCTACCTGAGCCAGCTCTCCAACGCGGTCGCGAGATCCGTCTTCTCGTCGCGGTACTTCACGATGACGGGCGTCTGGAGCGAGAGCGCCTGAGATGCCCCCCAAGCGGACGCGACACCCCGGGCACCGGGCACCACCACCGCGCCCTCCGGGATCTCGAGCGGTGCATCACCGTTGGCTCGGTGCACCTTCTCCTTCACCAGGTCGTAGACCGGCGTGCCACGCGTGAGCACCACCCCGGCCGCGAGTACTGCGCCCTGGCGAACGATCGTGCCCTCATAGACACCGACGTTGCCGCCGACGATCACGTCGTCCTCGATGACGACCGGGGAGGCGTTCACCGGCTCGAGCACGCCGCCGAGCTGCGCGGCCGCGCTCACGTGCACGCGTTCTCCCACTTGGGCGCACGACCCGACCAGCGCATGCGAATCGATCATGGTGCCGCTCCCCACCCACGCGCCCACGTTGACGTACATCGGTGGCATACACACCACCTTGGGCGCGATGTACGCGCCACGCCGTATGGCCGAGCCCCCTGGCACGATGCGCACGCCATCGGAGAGCGAGAAGCGCCGGATCGGCAGCGTGTGCTTGTCGAAGAACGCGCCGCGGTCCTTCGACGGCGTGCCCCCCTCCGGGCCCGCAACCGGCACGACGACCCCGACGCGGAATGCGAGCAGGATGCCGCGCTTCACCCAGGGGACCGCGGACCACTTCCCCTCGGGCGAGCGAGACGCGGCACGCAACGCTCCGCTCTCCAGCTGGTCGAGCAGGTCCTCGACGCGATCCACCGCGTCATCGGGGAGTCCCTCCCCCGTCTTCAGGGCGTACAGCTCTTCGATGCGCCGCTCGAGGGACCTCCGTTCGACCGGTGTCACAGCGCCCCCGCGGCGCGCA
>JBEBGN010000243.1:0-3459 GCA_040081395.1 Longimicrobiales bacterium | reverse complement strand
GGTGGTCAGCGTGGCGCCGATCCCCCCCGCACCCACCAGCCCGATCACAGCGGACTCGCGGAAGTTGATGTCCAGTCGATAGAGCGTCAGGCCCGCGACCCGCGGCAGGACCTGCGGCAGCACGCCGAAGGCCACCCGCGAGGCCCACGGCGCGCCAACGGCGGACAGGGCTTCCAGGGGAGCGGGATCCACCTCCTCGATCGCATCTGCGAGCAGCTTGCCCAGGAACCCGATACTTCCGACCACCAACGTCGCCACCCCCGCGAAGGGACCGAACCCGAACATCGCGACGAAGAAGATCGCCACGATGATCTCGTGGAACGCTCGCGATACCGCGAGCAGGCTGCGCGATACCGTGTAGACCGGAGGCGAGGCGAGATTGCGGGCGGCGCCCAGCCCCAGCGGGATCGAGATCAGCACACCCCCAACCGTGGCCACCGCCGTCATGGCCAGACTCTCCACCAGACCGGCGCGGATGTCCGTCCAGCGTGTAGTGAAGTCGGGGGACAACCAGCCGCCGAAGAACGCTCCGGCGCGGGAGAGCCCCTCCATCATGCGGACGGGATCGACCTCCACCGTGAGCACGGCCACCACCGCGTAGAGCGCCGCGCCCATCCAGAGGGCCCGCCGCAGCACCGGGCTCTGGATGCGGTGGGGCGGCCGCCATGTCCGGACGGCCTCAGTCACCCGCGACCTCGCCGCTCACGTCGGCTTCGATCGCCTCGTCCCCGTACACACGGCGGAGCACGGCGTCGTCGAGCGCGGAGGGCGGCCCGTCGAACACCACGGCGCCGCGCACCAGGCCCAGAATGCGTGGGCAGAACCGTCGCGCGAGCGGCACGTTGTGCAGGTTGATGACGGCTGCGAGGCCCCGCTCACGGCAGATTTCGGTGATGAGGGTCATGATGCGCACCGACGTGGCCGGGTCGAGGCTCGCCGTAGGCTCGTCGACCAGCAGAAGGTCGGGGTGTTGGATCAGCGCACGCGCGATACCGACTCGCTGCTTCTGTCCACCCGAGAGCGCATCGCAACGTTGGTCCTCGAGGCCCGACAGGCCGACGCGGTCGAGGAGGCCGAACGCCTCGGCTACGTCCGACTCCGCGAACCGGCGCCGGACGCTCCGCCAGAACCCAGTTCGGCCGAGCGTGCCGGCCAGGACGTTCTCCATCACGGTCAGGCGCCCAATCAGCGCGTGCTCCTGGAAGATCATCCCGATCCTTCGGCGGGCTGCGCGAAGTTGGTCACGCGACAGTCCCGTGAGCTCCGTACCATCCAAGAAGATCTCGCCGGAATCGGGCTCCACGAGGCGCTGGATCGACCGGAGCAGCGTGCTCTTGCCCGCCCCCGAGGCCCCGATCAGGCCCACGACCTCCCGCTCGGCTACCTCGATCGTGACGCCCGAGATGACGGGGTCCCCGGCGCCGTAGCGCACCACGAGGTTCTCGATCCGAAGCGCGTACCCTGCGTCGCTCACCGGCAACTCCAGCTCGTGCCCGACGCCACGTCGATGCGACGGATCACTTCCCAATGCTCCTGATAAGTCACGGGAATGAACTGGGCCTCCGCGAACTCGGCGTCGAGCGCGCTCCCCTCCCACGGGAAGCTGAAGAAGGCCTCCACGATCTCTGCGGCGAGACGCTCATCGAGGCGACTGGAGACCCCGAACGCCGTGGTGGGGAAGGTCTCCGAGCGATAGAGCAGGCGGAGATCGTCCCGACTGCCGACGCCGCGGGCGAGAACCTGGTCGATGACGGTGTTCGCCACGGCGGCGGCGTCGTAGTCGCGCTGGAGCACGCCGAGCACGGAGTTGTCGTGCCTACCCGAGAACGCCGGCGTGAAGTCTCGATCTGCGAGCAGGCCGAACTCGGACTCCAACAGGACCGAGGGCGCCTTGTATCCGGAGTTGGACGTGGGCGCAACGAAGGCGATGGTGCGCCCACGCAGCTGCTCCACGCTCTCGATGCCGCTGTCGCGGTGCGTGAGCAGCTCCATCTCGTAGCCGAACGAACCGTCGGCGGCCGCCATCATCGCGGACGGCAGGAAGCCCGCGCAGTTCACGGCGAGCGGCACGCTGCCCGTGTTGAACCCGGCCACGTGCAGGCGGCCCGCGCGCATCGCCTCGATCTGCGCCGCGTTCGACTGCACGGGGAAGAAGATCACTTCGCGTTCCACCACCCGCTCGAGGTGCGCGAGAAAGCCCGCCCATACCTCGCGGAACTGGGCGGGGTCCTCGACCGGGGTGTAGGCGAAGATCAGCCGCTCGGGATCGAGGACGACGCGTGGGTGTGTCGCCGCGTCGGCGACCAGGTCACCATTCCGATCGCAATACCGGCGGTCCAGATCGCCGCGCGGACACTCTTCCACGAGAGGCCCCGCGCACGCCGACACGACGGCCGCGAGAAGGACGAGGCCCGCGGCCCTCATACGCTCAGGAGCCGCTCTCGACCGGAGACCTGGGAAAGAGGTCGGGGTTGTTCGTGAAGAGCCCGTCGACACCCAGGTCGTACAGGAAGTGACTCATCTCCAGGTCGACACGGGCGAAGTCCCCCGGGTCGTCCGAACGGAATGTCCACGGAATGACCGTCAGTCCGGCCTGGTGGGCGAGAGCGACCGCGCCGGGATGATCCAACAAGAGGTTCTTCGCGGGACCGATGCCCGTGGCGAATGCTGAGACCCGCTCGAGCCCTTCGGCCGTGAGCCACGCGGCGGCCTCGTCACCGGAGACGAGAAACACCGAGGGTAGATTCGAGCCCACCTGGTGTCTCAGAATCTCCAAACTCTCGGCGCTGAAGGACTGGATCACCACGGGGGTCGTCGGGTCTGCGTCGCGCAGATGCAGTCCGTGCCTCTCGAGTTCGGACACCACGAGGCGCTCCATCTCGAAGCCGCGGTCGCCATAGACCTCCGGCGCCTTCGTCTCGGGAATGAGGCCGGCACGTCCACGCGCTAGCTCGATTACTTCCCCGAAGGTCGGCACCACGGCGCCGGCGAACTCCGCGCCGAACCAGGACCCCGCATCCAACGAACGGATCTCTTCGAGCGTGAAGTCCGAGACGTACCAGACCTGGACCGGACGACCCCGCACCACCTCTTCGCGGGACCTGTCGGGAAAGAGGTCGCGCACGTTGGTGGTCCGCTCGAGCGTGAGGTCGTGGAGCGCGACTAGGTGGCCGTCGCTCGTGATCTGGAGGTCCGGCTCGATGAAGTCGGCGCCCTGATCGAGCGCCAGCTGGTAGGCGGCCATCGTGTGCTCCGGCGCGTAGGCCGAGGCTCCCCGGTGGGCGATCAGGAGCGGCACCGTCCCTCCATCGTCAGCGTCTCCGCATCCCGCGGTGAGGGCGAAAGTGGCCAGAAGTCCGGCCCTTCGGAGGGTGTTCGTCACGACCGCCTCCCCTGGTGGAATGGGGCCGGAAACTAGCTCGCGGACCCCGCGGCGGCGACGCGACCCGCCATCCCCCG
>JBEBGN010000242.1:0-3465 GCA_040081395.1 Longimicrobiales bacterium | reverse complement strand
GTCTACGAGAAGTACGGTCGGGAGCACACCGCGTTGGTCTGTACCTTCCCCACCTACAGGCTCAAGTCGGCAGTGAGGGAAATCGGTAAGGCACTTGAACTTCCACTCGGTGAGCTCGAAAAGCTCTCGAAGCTCGCCGAGCACCGTTCGGCGCATGGATTGGCCGAAGAGATCGCGGCGCTTCCGGAGTTCAAGGACCGGGCGGATGCCCCCCTCTGGAGGCTGCTGGGGGAGCTGGCCGAGGACATCTCGGGGCTCCCTCGCCACATCTCTCAACACGTGGGGGGAATGATCATCTCGAGCCGCCCCCTCGTGGAGATCGTCCCGCTCGAGCCGGCTGCCTGGGAAGGCCGGGTCCTCTGCCAGTGGGACAAGGACTCCTGCGAGGATGCGGGCTTCATCAAGATCGACTTCCTGGCCCTCGGCATGCTCTCGGCGGTGGAGGAGTGCATCGACCTGATCGCCGAGCGCGAGGGAGAAGCCCCCGACCTGTCGCGGATCGACTATCAGGATGAGGCGCTCTACGACCGCATCTGCTCGGGGGACACGGTCGGGCTCTTCCAGATCGAGAGCCGCGCCCAGATCCAGATGCTCCGCCGCACCCGCCCCCGGAACCTCGAGGACCTCGGAGTCCAGGTCGCCATCGTGCGCCCGGGACCGATCGTCGGGGGCGCGGTGAACCCCTACGTGCGGCGCCGGGAGATGCTCCGCGGGGACCCCAACTATCGAGTCCCCTACCCTCATCCCCTACTGGAAGAAGCCCTCGGGGAAACGTTGGGCGTCATCATCTTCCAGGATCAGGTCCTGAAGGTCTGCCAGGCGCTCGCGAGCTTCACGGATGGACAGGCCGAGTCGCTGCGGCGAGCCATGAGCCGGAAGAGGTCGAAGGAAGCGCTCGCGGCCCATTGGACCGAGTTCCTGGCCGGTACCACCGCGAACGGAGTCGACGAAACGACCGCCCGGGAGGTCTTTGCCCAGGTCACCGCATTCTCCGAGTTCGGCTTCCCGAAGTCGCACGCGGCGGCCTTCGCACTGCTCGCCTACCAGTCCGCCTGGCTCCGCCACTACCACGCAGTCGAGTTCTACGTCGCGCTCTTCAATAACCAGCCGATGGGATTCTACTCGCTCGACGCCCTAGGCCGTGACGCCCGCCGGAACCGTATCCGAACCCTCCTGCCCGACGTGAACAGAAGCCACGTAACTTGTGCAGCAGAAGGAGATGACCTCCGCATAGGACTCGGATTCGTGCGGGGGTGGGGGGCCGAGATCGCCGAGCGGGTCGTCACCGAGCGCGAAGCGAACGGACCTTATCAGTCGCTAGTCGATTTCCTGCGCCGCACCCCTGCGGCGCTCCAACGGCCCGCGGTGGAGAACCTGATTTGGGTGGGGGGATGCACCACGTTCGGGCTGACCCGACGTGAGCTGCTCTGGCAGACCGGCCTCTGGCTCGGCCCCGACACCGACAACGAGCGGACCGGGGGACGAGTGGACCACGCCCAGACCGAGCTGGACCTCGACGACCCATATGCGAGGCTCGCGTTCCCGGAACTGGGTCCGTCCGACCGGATGATCGCAGAGTACCGGATGCTCCGCTTCTCTGCCGAGCTACACCCGCTCACCCTGCTCCAGCGCTCCCTCCCCTCCGGAACCATCTCGTCCGACCGCCTACCCCGCCTTCGCCAGGGGAGCACGGTGTGCGTCGCCGGCCTCGTCACGACCCGGCAGAGGCCCCAGACCGCCAAGGGCTATGTCTTCGTCCTGATGGAAGATGAGCATGGTCCTGTGAACGTCATCGTGAAGCCAGATGTCTATCAGCGAGACCGTTCCGCGGTGCGCATGGAGCCCTTCCTGATCGTGCGCGGCAAGCTCCAGAAAGACGGTGCCACGCTCAATGTGATCGCGGAGCGCGTCGAGGCGCTCCGGGTGCCGGGGGCCCCCGTTCGCCGGTCCGGGTTGGGCCGAACCTATGAAGAGGCACGCGACCGCGAACGGACTCCCGTGCCCGCCGTTCGGGAGGGGCCCGACTCCTGGGCGGACCCCGGAGACGACGGCCATCCGGACCGCACCGACCCCAGCGCGTTCCGTTACCTGACTGCGCTCCGGCAGAGCCCGCCCGGCATCAAGAGCTTCGGATGACTTCGCCTAGATTTCGGACACTCCACCAACAGGGACCCCCATGCCCCCCGTCGTGAAGCGATCCACCCCGATCCTCGTCGTCGAGGCTATCGAGCCCTGCCTCCCCTTCTGGACCGATCGGCTGGGCTTCGAGGTGACGGTGACCGTGCCGCACGAAGACAAGCTCGGCTTCGCCATCCTCAACAACGGCGAGATTGAGTTGATGTACCAGAGCCGCGCGAGCGTCGACGCCGACCTCGGGGAATCGGGTGCGCCCAAGAGCCTGGGCGGGGAGTTGGCGCAGAGCACCTCGACGCTGTTCATCGAGGTCGCGCGCCTGGACGACGTGATCGCCGCCCTCGACGCGGTCGACATGGTCGTCCCCCGCCGCCAGACCTTCTACGGCATGGACGAGATCTTCGTGCGAGCCCCGTGCGGGACCCTGGTGGGGTTCGCGGCCCGGGTGGGGTGAGTGCCTCGGGTGGGGTGAGTGCCTCGGGCCGTTGCCACCTCACACCCCGGCCCTACTATATCCGCGCATGGACCCGGTCCGAGAACGCGACGACGCCATCCTGCGGGGACTTCCCGCCACCGCCAAGCTGGCAGCCATGACCGCGCTGATCCAGCAGGCCTTCGACCTCAAATTTGCTTGGGTACGCGCGACCGAGCCGCACTTGAGCGAAGCAGAAGTCCGTGCCAAGGCCAGGGACCTGGTGACAGGTGGACGCGCCTGATCTCCTAGCCCTCTTCGTGCGACCGCTCGAGGAGACGGGCCTGCAGTACATGGTGACCGGAGGCGTTGCCTCCGTGATCTACGGAGATCCTCGTTTCACTCGTGACGTCGACATCGTCCTGGAGATGGACGGCGGCGCCATCCCGCGGCTGGTCTCGATCTTCGACCCCGACGCCTTTTACCTGCCGCCGCTCGAAGCCCTGCGACGCGAGGTGAGCCGGACGCGGCACGGTCACTTCAACGTGATTCACAAAGGGACGGGTCTCCGAGCGGACGTGTATCTGCTCGACAAGACCGAGGTCCAGCAGTGGGGATTCCGTTGCCGACGGCGGCTCTCCCTGGGCGCAACGGCCATCTCGGTGGCCTCACCCGAGTACGTCATCGTCCAGAAGCTTCTCTACTACAGGGACTCCGGCTCGGACAGGCACCTCCGTGACATTGCGATGATGCTGCGCATCAGCGGCGATCGCATCGAGACCTCCGAAGTCGCCCAATGGGCGTCCCGACTCGGACTCGACGCGCAGTGGGTTGCCGCTCGGGCCTTCGATCCGACCTGAGGCCCCGTAGGTACCCCTAGCCCCTCGGCCACAGGTTGTTGGACCGGTCCATGTCCGGGG
>JBEBGN010000241.1:0-3467 GCA_040081395.1 Longimicrobiales bacterium | reverse complement strand
TGAGGTTCGCCTGGGAAATCGACTTTCTTGCCTTGCAAGGCCGCGCGGAATAGCGTGCGAATGACCCCGTGCAGTTCCGTTCAAGCTTGCACGGTTCTTGCTTGCCCCGCAGTCGGAAGATCATGCCCGTAGGGCAGGACCCAGCCCCGACGACGGGGCAACCAGACTGGAATACATGACCACTCGGACGGACATCACGCCCCTCGTGCTCCTCGTCGACGACCAGGAGTGGACCTCCCGTTCCATCGAGAGCATCCTGAAGCCGAAGGGGCATGTCGTCCTCAAGGCCTACACCGGCCAGCAGGCACTCGACCTGGTGCAGAAGGTCAGCCCGGACGCCCTGCTCGTGGACGTTCACCTGCCCGACATCGACGGCATCGACCTGGTGCGACAGCTCAAGGCGTCGCCGACCATCCATTCGTCGACGCCGATCTTGATGATCACAGGGGGCTCGGTCGGACGTGCCGAGCGGCTGGAGGCGCTGGGGGCCGGAGCCTGGGACATCCTCACACACCCGGTCGACCCGAACGAGCTCCTCCTGCGCATGGAAACATTCGTGCGCGCCAAGCAGGACGCCGACCGCGTACGCGACGAGGGCCTCACGGACCCGGGGACAGGGTTCTACAACGCGCGCGGCATCCTGAAGCGCGCCAAGGAGATCGGCGCCGACGCGGTGCGCTTCGATCGACCTTTGACCTGCGTCGCCTTCGGGCCCAACTCGTTCGGCATGACGGGCCAGGTAGACGAGGCGATCCTGGACATCATCACCGAGCGCGTCGCCGCGGCGCTGCGCAGCGTGACCCGAGTATCCGACACCGTCGGCAAACTGGGTCCCGGCGAGTTCATCGTGGTGGCGCCGGGCACGGACGAAGGGGGCGCAGTCCGCTTGGCCGATCGCGTCTTCGAGGCCATCGAGGCCAGCCGACAGGGGCCGGACATGATCGACCCGCAGATCCTGCGACAGGTCCGCGCGGGCGTCTCCGCGACCAAGGGGGACGAGCCCGCCACGCCCGAGGACCTACTGCTGCGCGCCACCGTGGCACTGCGGAAGGCGCAGGCGGACGACGGGAGCTTCCGCGTTCGGGCCTACGACGCCTGAGTCTTGTTGTTCCCGCTGCCGGTATCGGAGATGAGCTGGACTCCCTCGGACTCACCTTCCTCGGCCACGGGTTCGTACCCCGGTAGGTACCCCGAGTAGTAGTAGTAGTACCCGTCCGTGGGGTCGACGTCGTTCAGGATGGCGCCCAGGATGCGGATGGGAAGCCGAGAGAGCTGGTCGAGCTTGACCTGCGCGAGCTGCCGCTCGGTCGTCCCAGTACGGATGACGACGGCCAGGTTCCCGGTCAGCGTGGAGAGGATCATCGCGTCACCACCCGCGGCGAGCGGGGGGCTGTCTACGATGATGACGTCGTAGGAGCGCTTCAGCGTCCCCATGAAGTACGCCATGCGCGAAGAGGCCAGCAGCTCGGGCGTGGTCGTGCCGCGCGCCCCGCAAGCGATGAAGTCCAGGTTGTCGTGGTCGGTCTTCTGGATGATCTCGTTCCCCGAGCGTTCCTTCAGGTAGTCCACGAGCCCTGGTGACTGCTCGCGGCCGAGTAGCCTATGTGCGTCGCCGCGCCGCGTGTCCCCGTCGATGAGAAGCGTGCGGCGCCCCACCTCCGCGAACGCCACCGCCAGGTTCGACGAGATGAGCGACTTCCCTTCGCCGGCCGACGGACTGCTCACGGTCAGCGTGATGGGGCCGGCCGAGCCGTACGCGAACCCGATGTGGATACGCAGCTCGCGGAAGGCTTCCAGCGCCTGGGCAGCGTTGAGCACACCTTTCTTGCCGCCTCCCTGGATGCGCGGAATGCTGCCGAGGATGTCGAGGCCGATGTCTCGGCTCACATCCCCCGCATAGCGGAAGCGCGCGTCCATGCGGTCGAGCAGGATCGCGCCGCCACTCGCGGCACCCAGGAAGCCGAAGAAGATCATGGCGGCCCAGCGAAGCCGGCTGTCGTCGGTCGGCTGCTGCGGCACCGTCGCACGGTCCAGGATACGCACATCCGGGATCGAGCTGGCGGCCGCCAGACGCGCTGTCTCCACGCGTCCGCGCAGGCTGTTGTAGAGGTTCTCAGTGATCGTCACACTGCGCGTCAGGCGCCCTTCCTCGATGGTGCGGGGCGGTATCGCCGCCAGCTCACTCGAGGCGTCGTCGATGCGCGCCTGGAGATCGCGCTCCTGTGTCGCGAGCTGCGAGAGGATGCCGTCCACCACCTGAGGCACCGCGCGCGACTCGATGGTCTCGATCTGCACGAGCAGATCTTGCACAGGCGGGTAGTCGTCGGCGTAGCGGTCGCGATATACGCGCAACTGCGACCGCGCCACCACCAGCTCGTCGAGAATGCGGCGCAGCTCGCTCGCCTCCGCGGCGGGTGGAATGACCTCGAGCGCCTCGATGCGGACAGGTCCGTTCGCGAATTCGTCCCTTGCGGCTTGGAGCCGCAGGCGATCCCGACGCACCTGCTCGTACTCGATCCGCATGTTGAAGAACGTGTTGAACACCGGATCGCGGGTTTGCGCGAGTCCCGCGGCAATTGGCTGGGAGCGATCCGAGGGCAGGCTGATGGTCGTGACCCGGAACTCCTCGAGGTCCTGCTCCGCCTGCGCCAGCTCCGCCTCCGTGTAACGGAGCTGCTCCTCGAGAATCGTCGACATCTCGTCCAGGCGGCTGCGCTTGAGCTCCGCGGCGACCGCGATGTGGCGGTCCATGACCGCGTTCAGGATCGAGGTGATGCGGTTGGGGTCGACTCCTCCGAGCATGACGGAGAGGAAGTTCCCATTCCCGGCCAGCGTGGTGACTAGCTGACTCGACAGGACACCCGCCGCGTCCCGCGGCGTGAGCACTGAAAATGGAACCACGCTTCCGGGCGCAAACGCGGCAGCCGGAGGGGCCCAGCGGAACCCCAGGTCGGCGCCGATCGGCCCCCCGAGCGGCCCTTGTCCGACAGGCACTCCCTCGCGCGCGGCATCGCGCGTCAGGAGTGTGAAGGACTGGCCCGCGTCATCGACCTGGAGTTCGTACGAACCGGGCCGGAAGGAAGGCTCGAGCGCGAAACCCGCGAACCCGTCTATGAACTCGTCCGGCGCCTGGACATAGAGGCGCTCCGCCACAACGACCGAGTCCAGCACCGTGTACGAGCGCATCAGCTGGATCCAGGCGTTCGACTCCAGCAGTTGCCCTTGCTGAACCGGGCCGACGTCCCCACTGCCTCCCTGCCGCTCTACCTCGATCCAGAGATTCCCCTGTGCTAGGTAACGCACCTCGACCATCGACCACGCCATCCCCGCGCCTACCACGCCGAGCACTACCGAGAGCGCGATCAGCCATTTGTAACGAAGGAGGGCAAGCAGGTAGCGCCGTAGATCGAGCCCCTGGCCTTCGGGCTCGATGAGCCCCCCGTACGGCTCACCCCCTCCGTATCCAC
>JBEBGN010000240.1:0-3470 GCA_040081395.1 Longimicrobiales bacterium | reverse complement strand
GGACTACGACACCGAGCTCTACGCCGGTTGGCGCAGTCGCGTGCGCGCGTACGCCGACAGCACGCGAGCGCCCTACGCCGACTTGGTCGAGACACTGCGCCAGCTCACCCCCGATGAAGCGTCGGCCCTCTTCATTCCGGACGGTGAAATCGGCGCCCCGCACCTGAACGAAGCCGGAAACGAGTGGGTGGCGCGTCACCTGCTCGCGACGGGCGCCTTCTCGCTCGGCTCCCCAACGTCCCCGTCCGTGAGTCGATGACGACCACCCCGCCACGAGTGCCCGCCGAGACCACGCCGCCATCCCCTGGCGCGCCGGGGGAGAGGCTCGCGTTGGTCTTGTTGCTCATCGTCGCGGCTATCACCCGCTTCTGGGGTCTGGGAGCCTCGGGCATCGATCATTTCGATGAAGGCGGGTACGCGCTGAGCGCCCAGGCCATCGCACAGAACGACTTGCCGGGCGGCATGTACCCGCTCCAGCACTTCCTCTCGCCGCCGATGTTCTTCGGCGCGTCGGGGCTATTGATGCGTCTGTTGGGGACCACCTCCGACGTCGTGCCGATCGCCCTTTCCGGCACGCTGGGCGTGCTCACGGTGTTCGCCGCGTACATGTTCGCGCGTCGTGCATTCGGCCCGGTACCCGCACTCGTAACGGCTGCGCTGCTCACGTTCTCGGACTACCACATCCTCTACTCGGGTGCCGGCCTCACGGACGTGGCGTTCTCCTTCTGGTTCGTGGTCGCCCTGGCGCTTTACGCAGAGGCCGACGCCCGACGCAGCATCGGGTGGGCTGTGCTCGCGGGGGTCGCCACCGGGCTCGCATGGAACACCAAGTACCATGGATGGCTGGCCGGCGTAGTGGCCGGCGTAGCGCTCGCCCCGTACCTGCTCGAATCGTCGAAGAAGCGGTTCATCGAGGGCTTCATTCGCATCTTGGTCGCGGCCGCGGTTGCCACCGTGCTCTACCTGCCGTGGTTCTACTACGTGACCACCCAGGAGGGCGGGTATACCCGCCTGGCCGCGGAGACCGCGTCATTCTTGCATCCTTTGCAGGCGCCGCTGCACGTGTGGGCTCACCTGCAGCATCAGTTGTATCTGGACGGCTGGCTCTCGCGGCTCGCGCCTGCCGCGGCGGTGCTCCTGGCGCAACTCGTGGTGGGCTCCCCCTCCCAACCCGTACGCAAAGGGTGGGGGCTGCCGATCCTGGCGCTTGGAGCGGGCGTCCTGCTCGGCGGCACTGCGACCGGGGTGTTGCTGGCTTTGGTCGGCCTGACGGCGGTGCAGTTCCGCGACCCGAAGGCTTGGATTCCGTTGGCTTTCCTGCTGGTGTTTACCGGCCTAAGTCCGCTGTACACGCCTTACGCCCGCCTCCTCCTGCCCTGGGTGATCGCGTCGTTCCTGCTGGCAGGTTTGGGTGTGGTTCGGCTGGTGACCGCTCCGAGTCTGAGCGAGATCTTGCCGTCGCGGCTCCGGATTCCGGCGGTCGCCGGCACTGGGGGCTTGATCCTGCTGTGCTTCTACTTACGACCCCCGTGGTTCGCCGCGAGCACGTTCCAGCCGAGCGATGGGTTCGAGTCCGCCTCCGGCCAAATCGCGGTCGCGACTGTCGCGACGCCGTCTCGTTCCATCCCCGTGCTCGGCGAACCCGGTGTGGCGTATTATCTGCGGCGCCAGGGTCGCGATAGCTGGCATGTGGACACCCCGGGGCAACTGTATCGACGCCTGAGCCCGGGTGACTCCATCTACCTCGTCGGAGGAAGGTATTCTCGGCTCATCGGGGGACGGGACGGGCTGACCGACTGGTCGGCTGCGAACCCGGGTGCGGTCGAGCCGGTGGCGCGCTTCCCGGTCCAGGCCGTGAGCGACGTTCGGCTCTTGGACGACCTGTCGCACGGCGAAGCCCGCGCGTTCGTGCGCGAGCCCGGAGCCCAGTTCGAGCTGGTCCTCTATCGAGTCGTCCTGCCGGAGCTACCCACGCCCTAGAACGCCACCTGCGCGATTCGCACCGCGTTCGCCATGAGCGTGAAGGTGATGTTCTTCGCGGGCAAAAACGGGAACGTCGCCCCATCGACGATGTGCAAGCCCTCGAAGTCCCGGCTGGACCCATCGGGGCGCGTAGTGTAGGGGCGCTCCTCGCGCGTCATTGGCAATGTACCCGCATAGTGCACGCTGGCGCCCATCGGCCGCGCGTGTGCCATGCCTGGGGGCACCACGCATGCCAGGCGAAGGAGAGCGCGACGCAACGTGCGCACGAAGCCCGCGATCCTCTCGTCTTCGCCTGACGGCGGCCGGTACGTGATGTGCAACTGCGGGAGAGCACCATTGCCGCGTGGCGCGAGCCAGACGCGGTTCTCCGGCCTCCGTGTGTCGTGGAAGTTGAGGTTGACCAACCCCAACGTGGAGTGCATCGCGCGGGCCACATAGAGGCCCGAAGCGGTGTCGAGCGGAAGCTGCTGCGTGATCGGGTGGATCATCGCCGTCGTGAGGGTGGTCACGAGACCGTGCACGTACTCGGCCGGTCGCTCGGCCAACATGCCCAAGGCGAGTTTGTTGTACTGGTAGTTCCTCGGCTCGAACGCGCGCCCGAGCATGCGGAGGTTGCTGAACGGCACGAGTACCTGGCGGTTGTCCATCAGACCATCAAGGCGAGGGAGCTCTCCGGTTCCTTCGTGCAACGACTGGAGGAAGATCCGGGTCGTGGACAGCGCCCCCGCGGCGAGTGCGAGCCGACTCGTTTCGATCTCGATCGGGTCCCCACCCAGCAACGGCTTCGCGACGACCGCGCGGACACGTCGCTGCTCATCGAAGCGGAACGAGGTGACCTGGAGGCCGGGCAGGTAGCGGAAGCGCGCCGAACCCATGCACTCGTTCAGCGTGAGCTCCGGCGTGTACAGCGAGGCCGACGGGCATCCCCAGAGGCAGCGCCCGAGATTGGCGCAGGGTGCACGATCGCCGAGTTGCCGGGTGAGCGTGGCGATCCGCGACCGACCGAAGTACAGGCGGTGCTTGGCGTTCAGACGGACGCGGTTCTTCTGGTAGGCACCGAGCAGGAGCGCCGAGCTCTCGTCGAGCTGGACGGGGGGCTGGAGGTGATCATGGACCGGAACGAAGGCGGCGAGATCGTCGACCTGTCCGGAGATGCCGATGCGACGCGCGACCTCGTCGTAGCCCGGTGCGAGGTCAGCCGCCGAGATCGGGAAGTCGGCCAGCTCGTCCCCGTTGAAGGGGTAGCTCCCGCCAGTCCACGCTCGAGCCAGTCCCCCCTTCGCGAACGAGAAGAGCGGCTCGAACCCGTCGGTGCTCGGCTCCAGTTCGGATGGCTGATCGAAGATGTACTGCTTGTGGGGAGGAATGCCGTAGTACTCGTCGGCGTCCCGGGGCAGCGTCACACCCTCGAACCTCTTGCCGAGGAAGTAGTCGACGGGATCCTCGAGCCGCTCCTTGAGGTCGTTGAATCCTTGGTCGGGAAGGAC
>JBEBGN010000090.1:0-12990 GCA_040081395.1 Longimicrobiales bacterium | reverse complement strand
TCCCCGAACGAGGGCTCAGATGCGCAGCATCTGGAGCGCAGCGCCCCGAGAGAGGGGAGGGTGCGGCCCCCCTCGACCCAAAGAGGCAGCGTTACTCGACCCAATCCGCGATGAAGACGTTCGTGTCGTTCGTGCCACCGTTGTTGCGGTTCGACGCGAAGACCAAGGAACGCCCGTCCGGGCTGAACACCGGGAAGCCGTCGAAGCCTTCTGACTCCGTGATGCGTGTGAGCCCGGTCCCGTCGAGGTTCACCATGTAGATGTCGAAGTCGCGCCCGGACGGGTCGTGGTGGTTCGAGCTGAACACGACTTTGTCCCCCGACGGGTGCCAGTACGGTGCGAAGTTGGCGCCGCCGACGCTGGTCACCTGCCGCTGATTCGACCCGTCGGCGTTCATCACCATGATCTCCAGCTCACCGGGCCGGATCAGGCCCTGCGCGAGCAGACCCTGGTAGTCGTCGAGGTCGGCCCTCTCCTCGGGGTAATGCGCCCGCCAGATGATCTGCGACCCGTCTGGAGAGTAGAAGGCGCCGCCGTCGTAGCCGGGTCGGTCCGTGAGGCGCCGGACATCAGAACCGTCCGGTGCCATCGAATACAGGTCGAGGTCTCCGTCGCGCACGCTCGTGAAGACGATGCGGTCCCCCCGCGGCGAGAACGTCGCCTCGGCGTCGTAGCCATCCTCCGTGGTCAGCTGGCGGAGGTTCGAGCCGTCTGCATTCGCGACGAAGATGTCGTAGGTGGGGTAGATCGCCCACACGTACCCTAGGGAAAAGTCCGGATTCGCCGGGCAGGTCGCGTCGTGATGATGTGTGGAGGAGTAGAGGATCTGATCCCCCGACGGATAGAAGTACGAGCAGGTGGTGCGACCCGTGCCGTTGCTGACCCGCGTCGATACCGCCGTCCGGGGATCGAGCAGGAAGATCTGGTCACAGCCGGGACCATCCGGCTTGTTCCCCTGGTAGATGAGCATGGAACCGTCGAACGCCCAGTATGCCTCTGCATTCTCTCCGCCGGACGTGATCTGGCGTATGTTGGCGAGATGCGTTTCCGACGGCATCTGCAGCTGGACGCCCTCGGCGAGATTGACGAGCACCTCGGAGGCCGCCTCTTCGGCCGGCTCCTCCGGAGCACACGCGAAAACGGACGCCAACGTCAGCACGGTAAGCCATCGATGAATCACCACGTCTCCACCTCGTTGAAAGCGTTTTCGGCCACCCTGGCCCTCGTCCTCTCCCCAGCGGGCGCCCTGGCCCAAAGCTGCCCCGACGCCGCGACCCTGACCAGAGGACTCGACGGCGTACTCGCCCACGTCCGCTTCCTCGCCGACGACCGCCTGGAGGGGCGATCGGTCGGCTCGGCGGGCGAGCACTGCGCGGGCGACTACCTCGCCAGCCAGTTCGCGTCGCTCGGGCTCACGCCAGCGGGCAACCAAGGTAGCTGGTTCCAGTCGTTCCCCATCCGTAAAGGTGCGGAGTTCGGCTCCGGTAACCGGCTCGTGATTTCGGGCCGCTCCTATGCTCTCGGCACCGACTGGGTGCCTACCGGATTCTCGTCGAGCGCGACGGTCGATGCCGACCTGATCTACGGCGGACACCTACTGAGCAACCCCGGCGATCCGTCGGACGAGTTCGCCCGCATGGACATCTCCGGCCGTGTGGTGGTGGTCGAGTGGGGTGACCCGGACGATCCGCATGGCACGGGGCTGCGCGGCGACCCCCACTTCAAGGCCACCGTCGCGGCGGGCCGCGACGCTGCGGGCATCCTGCTCCTGGCCCCGACCGGCATGGAACTCCCGACCCCCGACGACGAGATGCGGGTTGCCCTGCCGATTCCCGTGGTGATCGTCGACGGCGCAGCAGCCGCGGTTCTACGTGAGGCGCTGATCGGCGGCGCGCGGGCGGACCTGCGAACGGACGTACGCGCCACGAGCGCAGAAGCCCGCAATGTGGTCGCCCTGTTGCCCGGCGCCAACCCGGTACTCCGCGGGGAGTACGTCATCGTCGGCGCGCATTACGATCATCTGGGCTTCGGCGGTGAGGGCTCTTTGGCACCGGGTGAGACCGCCATCCACAATGGCGCCGACGACAACGCGAGCGGCACTGCAGCGGTACTCGAGATCGCGCGCCGGCTCGCGACCGGCCCACGGCCCGATCGGAGCGTGGTCTTCATCGCCTTCACGGGCGAGGAGCGCGGGCTGTGGGGCTCAGCGTATTTCGTGCGTGAGCCCACCATCGACCTCGACGAGGCGGTGGCGATGCTCAACCTGGACATGGTGGGCAGGGTGGTCGAAGACGGCCTCACGATCCTCGGCGTGGGGACGGCGGCCGAGTGGGACCAGATCGTGGACCGCGCCAACGCAGAACTGGCCGCACCCCTGACCATCGGCAAGTCCCCGGATGGCTACGGGCCCTCCGATCACTCGTCGTTCTACGGTGCGGGCATTCCCGTGCTGCACTTCCTGTCGAACCTGCACGAGGACTACCACCGCCCGTCGGATGACTGGGAAAAGATCAACGTCGATGGCCTGGAGCGGGTGAGCGAGCTCACGTCGCGCATCGCCTTGCGGCTCGCGACCGGCGGCGCCGACGCGGTAGCGCTCACGCGCATCCAGCAGGCGCCACCGCGAGCCGGCCCTCCCGCACAGGCGTCCTCGGCGTCCTCCTCGGGGGGCGGCTACGGACCCTATCTGGGCACCGTTCCCGACATGACGCCGCGGGAGTTCGGACTCCGCCTCACAGGCGTTCGCGAGGGAAGCCCCGCCGCAGCAGCGGGTCTACGACCGGGGGACGTGGTGGTCGAGTTCGACGGCAAGCCGGTCACCGACATCTACGCCTACACCTACGCGCTCCAAGAGAAGGCCCCCGGCGACCAAGTGGTCATCGTCGTCGAGCGGGCCGGTGAGCGCGTATCAGTGACGGCTACCCTGGGGGCAGCGCGCTGAGGTGAGTGAGCGGGGTCCGGCCTGAGCCGGACCCCGCACGCTCCAGCTACGATCTACTGTCCGGGAGCCGCGCCACCACGCCCGCCGGCACCGCCGCCACGAGCCGCGGCGGCGTTCTCCGTGGAAGGCGGCACGATGTTTCTCGCTCGCAGGTACACATAGGCCGTACCCGCCATCTCGTTGTCGTGCGTGATGTTGTTGGCGAGGGCAGCTGCGCGCGCAATCTGGCCGCGTCCCTGCGTGATGAACTCGCTCACATTGGCATCGGTGAGTGACGCATAGGCCCGGTCGCAGAGGGCAAACGACTCGGCGAGTGCGGCCACGATCGCGGCCTTGGTCGTGAGCTCGACTTCGAGCTGCCGGCCCATGGCAGGGTTCGGCACGCCGTTCACGGCGGAGCAGGTCCCGAACTGCGACTGCGCAATGTGGGCGAACAGGGCGCCGTACGTTCGCATTTCAGGCATAGGGCTCGGCTTGAAGCCGTAGTCGGCCTCGGGCATCCTCTCGGCCGCCTGAGTCAAGTTGGTCTTGATGGTCGCGTAGGAACGCTGAATCGCGACGGGGATCGTGGTCGGCGCCGGCGGGGGCGGAGTCTGGGCCGAGGCCGTCGCCGCGGTCAGTAGGCTCGCCGCGGCGAGAATCGAGATGCGTACCATAGACTTACTCCTCACGGTTGGTCCGGAATGATGACTGGAGGCTACGTCGCTTCCGGCAGGACGGCCAGCTACCACCCCGTCTGGGGAGGCCACCAAGCGCGTCGACCGCGGCCGGGTCTACGGCTCCCGACTCATCGGATCGACCGGTTCGACAAATGGGAAGCGGTGGAAGTCCGTGTCCCTCGTACAGATCCTGCGGATACCATGCTCGCGCATCAGGGTAGCCGTGGCGGTATCGTGCAGCAGGTTCCCGCTGAGCAGCGGCACCTCTTCGATCACGCTGCGCAGGACGTCCGCGTGTCTCGGCGTCGGGGAGAGCACGGCGACCCCTGGTGCCTCGAGTACCGCCGAGACGAACCCGTGCGCTTCTCGCGCCGACCATGGGCGGCGAAACACGCGGGGGTGCGTGACCACCCGCAGGAACTCGTAACAGATCCCCCAGGTCAGGTACCAGGCACTGCTCTGGGATCGCCACGACTCGAGCAGACTGCGGCAGCGCGCATGCTCGGGCGCGCGCTCGTCAGCGGCGTAGACGAGCACGTTGGTGTCCACGACGAACACCTATCGGCCCTCCATCGCGCGGTAGAGCGAATCGCGATCGGCGACGTCCGCCAGCGCCCCGCCACTGTCGAAGGAAGGGAGCGACCCCAGGTCCTTGGCGGCTCCGACGTCCTCCAGGAGCCTCCTGAGGGCGACCTCCACGAGCTCGGACATGGTCTTTCCCGTCCGTGCGGCTTCTTGTTTGAGGCGAACCATGACGGTGTCGTCGATCACCAGGGTGGTCTTCATATGGAAAACCATACGCATAGGATGGTTCTCCGGGAAGGGCCGGCGCACCGCCTGTCTTCCACCCACGAGTCTCGAGCCGTCCCCGGGACTCCGGAATGCCGAAATCGGCCCCGAGTCAGCCTTCCCGCCTCTCGATCCGAACGCCGCGCTCCCCGAGGTTGCGCACGTAGGCGTCCACCGGGACACAGTCGTAGGGCGGGCGCGCGCCTGGTCTGATCACGCCCTCCACCTGCAAACGCGCCACCGCGGCCAGCGAGTACCCCGTGGTGCGCATCATGGCCGTGACACCCCGCTCCTCGTCGTAGAAATCGAGCAACTCGTAGGTGACCGTCTTCGGCTTGCCGTCCTTCGTGCCGGTCACCACGACGCGGAGCGCCACCAGGTCGTGCCCGCCGTCGTCCTGGAGGTGCGGCCCGACGGTCGCAATGAAGACCTCCCGGGGCGAGACCATCCAGCCGTGCACCTTGACCGGCTCGGAGTCGAACAGGCCCAGCTCGCGCATCGCCTTCACGAGGTGCGCGTGGCCGGGATACCGGAGTGTCTTGTAGGACATCGAGGGGACCTTCCCCTCGTATCGGTACGGCATGCGCGAGGCGCCACCCGCCGTGAGGAACGCTTCGAGTGTGCCGAGCGGTACGGGGAAGTCGATCGACTCGACCTCGGTGAGCGACTCCTTCTCCGCGACCTTCCCGTCCTCGAGTACCAGAACCGGCGTCGTGTAGTAGTCGAGCACACCCTCCAGCGAATACACCACCTGGTAGTTGAGCGGGGGATGCGGATGCTGAGGCAGGCCGCCCACGAACATGCGCACGGCTTCCACCGCGTCCATGGCGTCGATGCCACCCTGGGCGAGGATATTCACCATGCCCGGAGCCAATCCGCAGTCCGGCACCACCGACACCCCGGCCGCAGTCGCCTCCGCGTCCATTGCGATCTGCTTGTCGACGATGTCCGTGTTGCCGCCCAGGTCGCAGAAGTGGACGCCGCACTCGATGGCGAGGCGGGTCATCGGCGCGTTGAAGTAGTACGGCAGCGCGCACGCGACCGCGTCCACTTCACGCATGGCAGCGCGCACCTCCCCGGCAACGGTCGCATCGACCACGCGCAACTCGATCTCTTTGCCCACGTGCGACCGCAGGAAGTCCCGCGGTCGACCAGGATCCATATCTCCCAGGATCACGCGCGACACACCCTTGGTTCGTGCGAGGTCGAGCGCGCACGCCGAGCCTTGGGCCCCGGCTCCTAGGACGAGGAAGCGCATCGGTCGGTCCTCCTCAGACGAAGTCCAACTCGGCCTGCTCCGCCCCGCTCGCCCGGACCCGCGCTGGGGCGCCACCCTCGCCTTCCGCGCGCGTGACCTCGACGACGCGGTCCCCCTTGGCGAGCTCCGCCAGCCGGCGTCCTTGCGTGCGGCGCCCCTGTACCGGCACCGCGCCAGCCGAGGCGCGCGTCACCTTGCCCTGCGCCGTCACGATCACGAGGTCGTCGGAGTCGAGCACCTCGAGCGCGGTGACGATCGGGGACACCTTCTCGCCCCCCGCCACCGCGAGCGTCCCGAGTCCTCCGCGTCCCTGGAGCGGGAACTCGGAGACGGGAGTGCGCTTGCCCATGCCGTCTTCGCTGACCGTGAGCACCGCGGCATCGCGCCGGATCAGGATCACGCCGACGACTTCGTCGTCCCCCCGGAGCCCCATCCCCTTCACTCCATGCGCGGTACGCCCCACCACGCTCACCTCGTCTTCGGGGAAGCGGATGGCACGTCCACCCCGGGAGAGCAGCATGACCTCTGCGGCGCCGTCCGAGAGCGCGACGTCCAGGATGCGGTCCCCCTTCTTGACCCCCGCAGCCTTCACGCCACCCGCACGCGGGTTGGCGAACTCGGCGAGCGGCGTGCGCTTGATGACGCCGTCGCGGGACACGAAGACGAGATAGTGCTCGTCCGCTCCGAGGTCGTCCACGGGGATCATCGCGACGATGCGGTCTTTGCGATCCGCGCCCTCCAGGAGCGCGTACACCGACTGTCCGCGCGAGGCCCGAGCGCTCTCTGGGACCTCCATCACCGGCAGGAAATAGCAGTGCCCGCTCTCGGTGAAGGTGAGGATCCAGCCGCGCGTGCGGGCCACGAACATGCGCTCGAGGTAGTCGTCCTCGTAGCGTTCGAGTCCGGCGATCCCCTTCCCCGAGTCGACTCGACGCTTGTACAGGTGAATCGGGATGCGCTTCACGAAGCCCGCGTGCGAGAGCGTAACCACGACGTCCTCGTCGGCGAGCTGGCGCTCGAGTTGGGGCGCCTCGAGCTCCGCCTCCTCTTCGTCGAGCAGCACGGTGCGGCGTGCGTCGGCGTACTTCTTCACGACCTCCGCCAGCTCGTCGAGCATCACCTGGAGCTGGCGCTCCTCGGACTTGAGGATCGCCTTCAGATCCTTGATGAGCGCTTTCAGCTCCTCGAGGCGCGCCTCGAGCTGCGTGCGTTCGAGAGCTGTGAGGCGCGCGAGGCGCATGTTCAGGATCGCGTCGGCCTGGATCTCCGAGAGACCGAACTTGTCCTGGAGCTTCACGGAGGCGTCCGGCCGATCCTTCGAGCCCCTGATGATCTTGATCACCGCATCGATGTGCTTCAGCGCGGCGAGCAGCCCCTCGATGACGTGCTTCTCCGCCTCCGCCTGCTCGAGGTCGTGCTGACTCCGACGGCGGATGACGTCGAGTCGGTGGTCCCTGAAGCTCTCCAGCAGCTGCTTGAGGTTGAACTCGCGCGGCTCCCCGCCTTCGAGCGCAAGCAGGTGCGCGCCGAAGGTCGACTGGAGCTGCGTGGCACGGTACAACAGCTGAACCAGACCCGCCGCGTCGGCGCCGCGCTTCATCTCGATGACGAGGCGCATGCCGTCGCGGTCGCTCTCGTCGCGGATATCCGACACGTCGTCGGCGCGTCCCTTCTTGCTCAGCTCGACGATCTGCTCGATCAGCTTCGTCTTCTGCACCATGAAGGGGAGCTCGCTGACGATGAGCTGCTCCTTCCCGCCGCGCAGTGACTCCTTCACCACGCGGCCACGCATGATCACGCGCCCGCGCCCCTCGCGGTACATCTGCTCGATCCCTGCCCGGCCGACCACAAACCCGCCGGTCGGGAAGTCCGGTCCGGGGATGTGCCGCATGAGATCCTCGACCGAGCAGTCGGGGTCGATGACGAGCTGCCGCACTCCGGCCGCCACCTCGGCGAGGTTGTGCGGAGGCACGTTCGTGCTCATGCCCACCGCGATGCCCGAGGAGCCGTTCACGAGCAGGTTCGGGTAGCGCGCCGGGAGCACGGTCGGCTCTTTGCGCTGGCCGTCGAAGTTCGGCTGGAGCCCGACCGTCTCCTTCTCGATGTCGTCGAGCAGCTCCACCGCGATCCGCGCGAGGCGCGACTCCGTGTACCGGTAGGCAGCGGCCGGATCGCCGTCGATGGAGCCGAAGTTGCCCTGACCGTCGATGAGCGGCATGCGCATGGAGAAGTCCTGCACCATGCGCACCAGCGCGTCGTAGACGGCGATATCGCCGTGGGGGTGGAACTTGCCGAGCACGTCGCCGACCACGGTCGCGCTCTTCTTGTAGGGCCGCTCCGGCGTGAGCCCTGCCTCGTGCATCGCGAACAGAATGCGACGGTGCACGGGCTTCAGGCCGTCCCGAACGTCGGGGAGCGCGCGCTGCACGATCACGCTCATCGAGTAGTCTAGGAACGACTCGCGCATCTCCTCCTCGAGCATACGGGGGAGGATGCGCTCGCGTTTGGCGGCCGTGGCCATTCCGACTCCGGGGCGTGCAGTACGTGGGGCGCGGGGAGGTCGGGCTAGCTTCTCATTTCAGCAGGATGGAAGCAAGCGAGCGCGGCCCACCACACTGACGGACTGCGCGAGAGCGGGCCGGCCCGACTAGCGCGCCGGGGAGCCCTCAATCCGGAAAGCGGAAGCTCCGCACTTCGTCGGCGGACGGAGCGGCGCCCGTCACGAGCTCGATGATCGCGACCATCTCCTCGCCGATCTCCTCCACGCGGTTGAGCACGGTGAGGCCGTGTGCGAACGCGAAGTAGGCGTTCACGGCCGACTCGTCCGCTGCGTGCGTGGCGAACACCGCCGCTTCCATCTCCTCACGCAGGTGTTCGACGATGGCGTCGAGGCCGACCTGAACGGCGCGGAGGTCTTCGAGCGTGTAGAGCGAGAGGTCCCCCTTCAGGCGGGGCAGCAAAGCTTCCACGCGAGCCCGGCTCTCCGGCGGTGCGAGGACGGAGGAGGTCCCTTCCTCGGAGCGATCCAAGAACGCGCGTGCGCCGGCCTGGAGGGCCACTCCTTCTTCGTAGTTGCAGCGCAGGATCACGGTCGCTCCGGGGGATCCACCACCCTTCCCTACCCTCCCTTCTACTTATCGACCCTGGGTGTGGTTTCGGTCAAGCGTCTCGGCATCCGCGCCCCGTGGACCACGAGGCGCAAAAATCCCAGCATCTACGCCCTCGCCGAGCTCTCCGGACCGTGCACGCTCAGCGGAATCGACACGTGGTGAACGCCGTCGACGCGTACGTCGAACGAGTAGCGACCAGGTATCGGAAAGATCAGTCCGTCCATGTTGAGCACATGGGGTACGAGCACCGCGCCGCCGGCACCGCTCGGTCCAGGCGCCAGGTTCATCTCCCCGTCGATGCGGACGACTTCCTTGCCGTCCGGTCCCTTGAGGGCGATCCCGACCTGGTGACGCCCGACCTCGTCGAGCCCGGCGGAGAAGCGCAGCACCAGGCTCAGGCGCGGGTGACGGGTAGGGAACGCGCTCGTGGTGAGCCGGTCAAAGATCCCGAGGATATTGAGCTTGCCGGACCCGTCGATGGTGGCGGCGTCCGCGAGCAGTGCCAGATCGACCTCCATGAACCTCTCACCTCTCCGTCACAGGGGACCGTGGGGCCGCACCCACAACACTAGCGGGTCTCGCGGGTGGTAGGAGTCTTTCGCCGAAGGCGAGGCCTGCGAGCAGGTCGAGGGCAACGTGGGCGATGATGGCGGGCCACAGGCTTCCGGACGCCAGGAACCCCCACGCCAGCACTCCGCCCATCAGCGCGGTGCGCACCATGCCGAGCAGGCCCTGATAGGCGTGCAGTACCCCGAACACCACGGACGTGAGCACCACCGCTCCCCACGTGCCCACGAGAGGGGCCAGCACCAGGATCGCATAGCCCCGGTAGGCGAGCTCCTCGCCAACCCCGGCGGCCAGCGAGAGCAGCGCGAAGACGCGCCGCTCCTTCGCAGTTCTCGGAAGCAGGTCGCGAAGCAGAGGGCTCTCGACCGCACCCGCCCAGATGGCGAGCTGCCGGAAGACGAGGACGACCAGAAGGCAGGCGATCGTCAGCGCGGCCGCCCACCCCAACAACCCGACGGGCGAGAGCCCCACCAAGCCGACCGACGCTGCGCCTCCGCTGCGACTTCCCACCAACCAGCTGGAGGAGCCGATCATCCAGAGCGCGGCGATCGAGCCCCAATACGCCGGCAGCCGCGCCACTGGCACGTCGGCGACCAGCGGCAGTTGCGCCAACGCGAAGGCCGGGACGGCCACGAGGAGCACGGCCACGAGGATCGCGTCGGCGAGCGGCAGGCCCCCGTCGGACTGGAGCAGGAGCAGCACGGTCCAGAAGAGGAACCCCCCGACCCATGCCCCGACCTTCACCTTCCGCGGGAGGTCGGTCACTTCGTCGTACTCGCCACGGCCTCGAGCCCGAAGCGCTCGATGGCCTGGAGCGTGCCGAGCACGTCCTGCCAGGTCGTGTGGTGGTTCAGGATGCAGAAGCGGAGCGAATAGGCGCCGCGGAGCCGCGTGGACGACATCATCGCGGTGCCCGTCCCGATCACGCGCGCCTGGATCGCCTTGTTGATCCGCTCCAGGAACTCGTGCGAGTACCCCGAGTTGCGTGGGTTGAAGCGGAAGCAGACGATGCCCAGTGAAGCCGGGTTCGCGATCTCGAGGATCTCGGAAGCGAGCACGTACTCCTCGGCTTCCTCCGCGAGCTGGATCCCCTTGGCCACGGTCCGACGGAACGCGGCGAGTCCGAAGGTCTGGATCGACATCCACACCTTGAGCGCCCGGAACGAGCGCGTCAGCTGGAGACCCCGGTCGCTGAAGTTCGGTTGCTCGTGGCCGAGCTGTGCGTCCTGGAGGTACTCGGGTTGCACCGCGAACGCGCTCTCCAGGCGGCGCACGTCCCTCACCATGAGGCACCCCGCCTCGAACGGCTGGAAGAGCCACTTGTGCGCATCCATGGCGATCGAGTCGGCTCGCTCGAGCCCCTTCAAGACCTTCCTTCCCTTCTCGGTGAGCACAGCGAAACCTCCGTACGCCGCGTCCACATGGAACCAGAGGCGATCGGCGGCGCAGAAGTCGGCCATGGCGTCGAGGGGGTCGACGGCACCCGTGTTCGTCGCGCCCCCGTTCCCGCACACCGCGATCGGATGCATGCCCGCGGCGCGGTCCTCCGCGACCATACGAGCGAGTTCTCGCATGTCCATACGATAGAAGTCGTCGCTCTTCACCTTGCGCACGTGCTCGGCGCGGATGCCGACGATGGTGGCGGCTCGGCTGAGCGCCGAATGGCTCTGGTCGCTCATGTAGACGGTGGCGCGCTGGGGGGCGCCCGCGGCCTCGCGCGCCGCGACGAACGCATCCAGGCTCGCAGCGGACCCGCCACTGGTGAAGAGCCCGCTCGCCGTCGCGGGGTAGCCGATCCAGTCGCGGAACCAGTCGAGCACCACCACCTCCACCTGGCTCGGCCCGCTCGCTCCCAGCCAGGTGCCCTGGAAGGTGTTGTGCCCCGCGCACAGGAAATCCGCCAATACGCCGGGCCAGGTCGCCGAGCCAGGCACGAACGCGAAGAAGCGCGGGTGGTCCACCCGGCTCGCGACCGGCAGGATCTGCGTCGCGGCACGCTCGAGCACTTCTGCGGCCGACCGTCCCTCTTCGGGGGGCGGCTCGCGCAGCAGGGCCTCCATCTCGGCCCGCGTGCCACCCTTCCATGCGGGCTCGTAGGCGAGGTGCTCGATGCGGTGCACGATCAGCTCGGCTGCCTGTCGGGCGAGCGCCAACATCTCGTCCCGCGGCAGCTCGAGCTCGCTCCGCGCGGTGCCTTCCGTGGGCGAGGTCATCGCGGTACCCTATCCCCCATGTCGACAGAAACGGCCACGAAGCGAGGCGTCGTGTTCCGCGTGCTGGACGCGATGGACGCGCCCCATTCCGGGCGCATTCTACGCCTTCGCCTCCAATCGGGTGAAGCGCCCTCGGTCCGGTCCCTCAAGGGAGCGGAGCTGGTGGTGACGTCGCCGACCGGCGAGCAGCGCCGCGTGCGGGTGATCGGCTTCGCGGTGTTCGGCGGCAAGCCGAGCGATTCCCGGCTCGCGCGCACGGGGCGCATCGATGTCCACATCGAGGAGCTCGGCCAAGGCGAGCCCGTAGGACTTCGCTGGGAAGCCTCGCCGGCCTGACGGCGGGGCCCTGACGGCAGTTCCCTGACGCGCGGCTGCGTCCCCCTCAGCTCGTCCGGAGCCCCGGCGGTTCGCGGCTGAACGTGTCCAGGAACCACTCCCGGTAACGCTCCATCGCGCCCGGGTTGGCCCGCACCCACGAGGCGCGCTCGGACACGAACTCGCTCGGGCGCGCCGTGAAGATGAAGGCGTCCAGGTGCCCCGCCTCCTTGGCGTACGCCAGCTCATCGAGGGGACCGTAAGGACCGGTGTTGTAGACCGTTCGCCCCAGGATCCAGGCATCCGCGGTACGCGACAGGATGGCGCGCTCCAAGTCGTAACCCGTGGCCGTAGGCGCCTCCGGGAGCCACTCGGCCTGACGCCCCATCGTCGCCATCAAGTGCAGGTGCCCGTAGATCTGGTAGACCACCTGGGTGTCCTGCGCGCCCATCGGGGCCCGCACGCTCACCGAGTCCGCCCGAACGTTCAGCTCCTCCCAGGGATAGGTGTCCCCGATGGTCGGCAACGTGATGACCCAGAACGACGGGTCGTCCTGGATGTTGAGCTGCTCGTTGGTCACCCAGGTGTAGACCGAGTCCATACGGGCCTCGTCCACCCGCAGGCGCGCGCCGGAGAAAATGATGATCGGTCGCGGCGTCGGGATCGACCGGCCGCCGGAAGAGCAGGCCGCCAGGACCCCGGCCAGGGCCAGGAGGCCAAGGCGCATCAGGGTTTTCCTGGATGGTCCAGGGGGGCGGCGGAGCGCCCCGAGCAGGTCGTGCAGACGGGTAGGAATCGACAACCTTGACACTGTGTGGTCGGGGCTCCGAATTGATGTTACAGCAACCGAAGATCCTGGGGAATTGGTCGTGCAAACCACGCTGATAGACGATACCCGAGAGTTCCGCGCGCCGCAGACGATGACGCCGATGGAGCTCGGTGACAGCCTCGCTCGCCTCGTTTGGGAAAGCTTTTCTGACTTCCTCTCGCGCGAGGACGTCGAAACGCCCCTGCCCGAGGTGGACGCCCTATATGACGACGAACGCCGCAGTCGTCGCACAGCCGAGGAAGCGCTGATCTTCTTCCTCTGGGCCCACACCCGTGGTGCTCAGCTCGCGTTCGTCGGCCGCGCGCCCGA
>JBEBGN010000089.1:0-13021 GCA_040081395.1 Longimicrobiales bacterium | reverse complement strand
CGCACTTCCTGGACCTTGCTGGGCTCGAACCCCGATTCGACGAGGGTACGTCGGGCCGCGTTGGCCCGGTCGACAGAGAGCTCCCAGTTGGTATAGGTCGCCGAGGGGAACGGAGCCGAGTCCGTGTGACCCTCGATCACCATGTGGTTTGGAATGGCCTCGAGATTTCGTGCAATGACGACCAGGGCCTCTCGGGCGGCGGGCTTCAGCTCGTCCGACCCGATGGTGAAGAAGGTCTCCGCCCCCTCCCCCTCGCGTAGCTCGATACGCAGGCCTTCCGGCGTCACGACCACCTCGATGCGCGATTCGAGCCCCTCTGCGCCCTCCAAAGCCTCGAGTTCTCGCAGGATCTCGTCCCTGACGGCGCTGAAGCGCCTCTCTTCCATCTCGCGGATGAAGAGGGGGATCCGCTGGAGGTCACTCGGAACGGGGGTCGAACCCTGCGAGGTCGGGTCCGCACCTGCGCCGAACGCGCGCCTGAACCCCACCGGGTTGTTGAAGTACCCCTGCACGAGGTCCTTGGCCTCGGAGTCCATGCCCACGATCCACATCACCAAGAAGAACGCCATCATGGCCGTGACGAAGTCGGCGTAGGCGACCTTCCACGAGCCGCCATGGTGGCCATCCCCGCCCTTCTTCCTCTTGCGCACCACGATCACGACTTTGTCCTTCGTGCCCCCGCTCATGCGGCCATCGCGCTCTGACTGGTGAGCTGCTCGACCTCGGAGAACGAAGGCCGCACTTCGGGAGCGATGCTCCGGCGCGCGAACTCGACCGAGGTCAGCGGCGCGTCTCCGCGCGCAAACGAGAGCACGGCGGTCTTGATGCACCGCAGATAGTCGTGCTCAGCGCGAACGCGCTCCTCCAGTTTCTGGGCGACCGGAGCGAACACGGCGTATGCGAGCAGCACGCCCAGGAAGGTGCCGACGAGGGCGGCCGCCACCGACTCGCCGATCGCCGCCGGCTCACCCCCGATCTTGCCCATGGTAATGATCACGCCGAGCACGGCGGCCACGATGCCGAAACCAGGCATGGCGTCCCCGACCTTGGCCACCGAGTGCGGCACGTGCATCCCTTCGTCGAGATACTGCTCCAAGTCGAGCTCTAGGATCTCGGCGAGATGGTGGTCCGCCACCGTTCCGGATAGAAGCACCTTCATGGTGTCGGCCAGAAAGGACACCGCGTGGCCGTGATGGGTGAAGCCCGGGTACTTCTTGAAGAGCTCGCTCTCCGCCGGGGTCTCGACGTGGCTCTCGATGCCCACCAGCCCGTCCTTGCGGGCCTGGTAGAAGAGCGCGTACAGAACTTGCAGCAGCTCGGTGTAGGCCTTGCGGCCGAACGGCTCGGGCTTGAGCAGGGCCAACGTGTCCTTCGCCATGTGCTTGACCACATGCATCGGATTCCCGATCAGGACCGCGCCCAACCCCGCGCCGCCAATGATGATGAACTCATTGAGCTGATACAGCACCGCGAGCTGGCCGCCGTGCATGGAATAACCGAGATAGATGCTGCCGAAAACGACGGCGAGCCCTACTATTAAGAACACAGGGCGGCTTACTCCCACGACAGGGACAGGCACCGAGCCTCTGGCTTCGAGTATCGGCTCGACCTGTCCTGGACTGGAGCCTGCCGCCACGTCTCGCCCCCCCCAAGTGGAGACGGAATGTCCGTTGGCAACAACGTGACCGGGATACCGGCCACGGAGCGCGTCGTCGTGGGCCTATGCCATGGCATGAACGATCAGTTGGCCGCGATCTCGGCCTACCTGTTCCTGCTCGAGAGGCGGGGGCTCCTCGGGGAGGCGGGCAAGCCGCTCCAAGACCACCTGGACCGCCTGGCGGCGAAAGTGCGCCTGCTCCGGTCTCTCACGCGGGACGGCGCCTCTCCGGCAGAGCCGATGGCGGTCAGTCTGCTCGCCGAGTCCGCCACCGAGCTCATGTCTGAATATCCCGAGGGCCCGGTAGACTTTCGCCTCCGTGCCGGCAGCGACGGCGGCGTCGTGCGTTGCGACTGGGCGAGAGCGCTCCGCGCCCTGCTTCTGGCCGGCGCCTGGATCAGCCGGGGCGTGAAGGAGCCCGTGCGGGTCGAGCTCACACCGGGTACCGACGGAGACGTGCAACTCCTGAGGGCGCTCGCCTTGGGGGACCACCCCTCGCCGCCCCCCGGGGAGCTTCACTCCGACGCGGGTCCGGGCAGCATCGTCCTGGATCAGATCGGCGAGCGCGCCGTCGTCCTGCGCTTCCCGCCGGCCGTTCCCCTGCTGTCCTAGGGCACGGCGCTAGCCGCTCCCCTCCGGTTTCAGCGGTTCCCAGCCGGCCTCGAGCGCCACTCTCGAGGCGCGCAGGTTCTCGGCACGGACCTGGTCGATGATCTCTTCGCGCAGGATCTGCACGTCGTGCGGCGCCTCGATGCCCAGGCGCGTCCCCCCGCCGTCCGACTCGAGCACCACGATGCGGATGTCCTTCCCTATGCGCAGGGCCTCGGTACGCCGCCGATGAAGAATCAGCACGAGGCGCGCGTCAGATGGCCAACAGCGTTTCGTACATCTCGTCCACGGTCGAGACGAGACGGGAAGCAGCCGCAAAGGCCGCTTGAATCTGTACCACGTGGATGAGCTCCTCATCGGTCGTCACCCCCGACACCGACTCGCGTCGCTCGCGCGCGGCGGCCACGAGTGTCTCGTGCGTCTCCAACGCCTCCCGCGACGACGCGACCGACACCGAAAGCGCCGTCGCCAGATCACGGTAGGCGTCGTCCACGCTCGTGCCTGCGAGCACGCCCCCGGCGGTATCGTACCGTAGTCCGGCGAGCGCCAGAGCGACGTCGTTCTCGCCGGCTTGGTAGGCGCCTGTCCCGTCCGGCGTCCCTGCTGATACCGCCCGATTGTCGGCCAGGATCGCGGCGTCCAGCGAGAAGGTGCGCGCGGTCACGGTTGCGGGGTTTCCGAAGTCGTCGAAGAAACGCACACCCGTCGCGCCGAGGGAGTTGGTCCCGGTGGCGTGGATCCCATTCACCCGCTCGACGATCCCCTGAGCCAGCCGATCGAGCCCGGCCCGCAGCACGGCGAAGTCGTCGTTGAGCACCTTGAGAGCGCCACCGACCTCACCGGCCGCGATCGGGGGCACGAGCCCTCCACTCGTGGCCACGGACCAGATGCCCCCCACCGCGGATGCGGACAGGGTCTGATGCGTCGAGCCCTCCACGACCGAGATGCCCTCGACGGACACGCCCACTCCACCCTGCGTCCGCGCCGTCACTACCACGGGCACGTACCGTGCGAGTTCGTCGATCAGAGCATCTTGGCGGTCTTCGAGGTCGGGTGCGGAGACCCCCACCGCGGATGCGCTCGCGATGCGCGCGTTCAGATCGGCTACCTCGCCCACGATGCGGTTGATCTCGGCCAGCGAGGTCTGGAGCTTGTCCACCATCTGGGTCCGGAACGCATCCAGCGCTGCGTCGACGCGATGAAAGTGCTCCACGAGCTGATTGCCTCGCGCCACGACCGCGACGCGTGCAGTCGAGCTGATCGGGTCGTTGGCCAAATCGGACCAAGAATCCCAGAAGGCCCCGAGCGTGGCTCCGAGGGAGGTCGGCCCCGGCTCGCCCAGTGAGAGCTCGACTCCCAGAAGCGCGTCGTGTTGGGCAGTAAGACCATGGTAGAGTGAAGATTCCCGGCGGAAGACCGAGTCGAGCACGGAGTCGCGCGCCCGCGTGATATCCGCGACGCGCACACCGGTCCCGAGAAGTCCCTGCGTGGTGAGGAGCGGGGTGCCGGGCACGAGCTCGGCGCGCTGGCGCGAATAGCCCTCGGTGGTAGCGTTGGCGAGGTTGTGCGAGGTGACCTGGAGTGCCAGTTGGTGCGCGAGCAGCCCGGACTTGGCGTTCGACAGGATCCCGCTCAGGGGGGCAGACACGTCAGACCGTCCGGTCGAGAACGGCCCCCGCCTCGTCCCCGGACCCGGGCGGCGCCGCACCAGCGGCTTCGTACCCGGCAGTCGAGTGCCCTGGCGCTCCCTCACCGAGGAGCACGTCGAGATATCGGCGGTTGTCCGTGAGCGCGACTTGCAGGATGCGGCGCAACATGGTCACCTCCCCCCGGAGGCCGGCGGCCGCACCCCGAAGGCGGTCGTGCGCGATTCGTACGGCTCGGGCCGCTTGGCCAGTGACGACGCCATCGATCTCGTCGAAATCCACGTCCGACCCGGTCAATCCGCGCGTGAGGCCCTGCCGATGTCGCCGTGCTTCGTCCAGGGTGCGGAGCACACGCGTGGCGGCGAACACGCCGTCGTCCAGCGCGGCCGGGTCGCAAGCTATGAGCGCCTCGCGCTGAGCCACGAAGACCTTCCGCAGCCTATCCAGCAGCGCGACCTCTTCCTCCAGGGCGGCGGCCAGCAGCGTCCCCAGCTCGGCTCGTTCGTACGACTCCGCTTGGCTCTGCTCCATCGTGGCCCGCATCACTCGCCGCCCCTTTCGTGGGTTGGAATCCAGGCTTCTCCGGAAATCTGCCGGTACAGGGACTCGGCCAGGCCGGAGCCCGACCTTCCCGCCAACATCTGCGCGAGATGCTCATCGAGCAGCGAACCGTAGAGCTCGGCACCCGGGGCGTCGGCGTGCCCGCCGTCGGGAACGGTGCTCCGCAGGGCCTGCGTGAAGTACTGGAGAAAGACGCCCTCGAGGCGACGACTGGCCTCCATGAGCTGCTCGCGATCGCCACCCGGCCCCGGTATGGCCGCCCCAGTCCCGCCCAACGCGTCGATCATCGGATCAAGACCTCCGCATGGATCGCTCCCACGGTGCGCAACGAGCGGAACACCGCGCCGATGACCTCGGCGGTCGCCCCTACGGAATGCAACGCCTCCGCGAGCGCCTGGACGCGAACGCCCGCCTCCGCCCGCACGGCACCCGGCGCCAAGACTGCGCCCGACGCCGAGTCGGCCGCAGCCGTAAGTGGATCGGTCGGCGGGGAGATGGTGAGGGTCAGCCAGTCGTGGCTCACGACCGCCGGCCCCACCGAGATGTCACCGCCCGCAGCGACCGCGCCCGATTGGCCATCGATGACCACGCGCGGAACGAGCGACGGAGTGATCTCGAGCTCACCGATCGCCACGAGGCTCGCGAGGGGGTCGTCCTGCGGCAGCGTGAGCGCGATGGCCCCTGGATCCTGGACCGTCGCGGCGCCGGGACCGACCGCGGTGTTGACGCTTTCGGCGATGCGTTGCGCCGTGGCGAGGTCGGGCTCACGCAACAAGAGACGATTCGGCGTGGGGATCGGGCCTTCCGTCATGTCGGAGAGCGCGACCGCCGCGCTCGTGAGCACCGCGGAGGTCTCGGTGGGGCCGTCGGCGCGTAGTCGGCCGGACGCGGAGATGGCGATGTTGCCCTGCGCAAACGCCATCGGAGCGCCACCCACCGACGCCAACAGCGGCGTCTGCCAAAGCTGCCCCCCTCGCAGCGAGGTCGCGTCGCCCAGCGAGGCCACGCTGACGTCGAAGCGCCCGCCCCGGCGCGTATACGGCGATGCCTCCGCCGTGACGAGGACCGCCGCGGCGTTTCGGGTTCGGATCATCTGCTCGGGGACCTCGATGCCGAGGTTCCTGAGCAGGTTCGCTACGGTACGCACGGTCATGCCGCCCAAGATGCCGCCGAACACGCGGTCCCCCGTGCCTTCGAGGCCGACCACGAGGCCGTACCCCACCAGGCGGACGGGAGCTTCTCCGTCGGTAATCGTGAGGTCCCGAACGCGGGCGGTCTGAGCGTGGGCGGAACGCGCTCCGAAGCCGAAAAGGAGCGCGAGCGCCGCGATCACGAGGCGACGGTAGGGCACGGCTCGGGTCACAGGATCCAGCCGAGCAAACGCATCAGCATGCTCTTCTCAGTGTTGCCGAGCGTGCCGTCCGTGGAGTACAGCACCTCGGCCTCGGCGATGCGCCACGACTCCACGGTGTTGAGCGCCGTGATATCCTGCGGTCGGACGAACCCGCGCACCGTGACCTGTTGCTCGTGGTCGTCGATGGCGAGCGTCTTCGACCCCTCCACGCGAAGCGCCCCGTTCGGCTCGATCGCGGTCACCCGCACCGAGACCTCCGAGGTCAGTCGGTCCTGTCTCAGGTCTCGACCCTGTCGGGTCGACTCGGTGCCGAGGAAGGTTTGGAGGCTGCCGTCGGTGCCCTGCCGATTCACCGAGAAGGACCCACCCGCATCCGCGGTGCGATCCTGGAGCTCGGTGGTGGAGCGATCGGCGGACGCGGTGGTGAACTCGTCCACCACAACGGTGAGCAGGTCCCCCACCTGGAAGCGCCGCCCATCGGCCAGCCAACCGAGGTCCAGCACGGGGGGCGCGGGCACCGCAGCCGGCGCGACAGGTGCCGCCGCATCCTGCGCCCTCACACCGATCGGCACCGTCAAAGCCGTACACACCATGAGCCATCGTCGCATCAGGCACCTCCAAGAATGAGGCGGACGACGCCGCGATCGACCGCGCGTGCGGCCATCCGCTTGCCCGACGTCAACCGCACGTACACGGACTCACCTCGTCGCGCAGACCCGAGCGCCTCTGCCCGGATGCGCATGACGACACCCGGCTGCTCGAGCACCGCCTCGACCTCGTCGCCGCCGTGAACCAGGAGCGGAAGCTGTACGGCCGGAGCTTCGAGCACCGCTCCCTCCTCGAGCATACGACTCGTCACCCGGTCGATAGGGTCGAGCACCTCCGCAACGGACAAAGCACCGACCCCCCACAACACACGGGGTTCGACCCGTACGTCCTCCGGCGCGATCACGTGGTCGCGCGGCAGCGCTCGTGCGGCGACCGGGACGTCGCGCTCTACGCCGACGCGCACGTAGCGTCTGGTGACCAACCCTGCGTTCCAAGCCGTGGCGATCCACCGCCCGGGCCCGGCTCCGGTCAGCAGCACGGAATCCGCCACTGCGTCGCCGGGCCATTCGACCCGAACCCTGTCCGGCACGACGCCGAGCTCGGGGGCCACCCGCTCGGCCACGACGTCCGCAGCAGCTCGGGAGCCCACCGCCATCGCTTGCCGGGCATGTGCTGGCCCCCCCACGCTTGCAAGCGCAACGAGCGTGAGCACGGCGACGGCGCCAACGCGGACGGGTGAAAAGCCGATCATCTGACCATCTGGTTGGTCGTGTCGGCCATCTGCTCGCTCGCCTCCACCGCCTTGGCATTGATCTCGTAGGCGCGGAGTGCGGCGATCATCTCGACCATTTCCTGCACGACCTCGACGTTGCTCGCCTCCAGCGCTCCCTGGATGATCCTGCCGAAGCCGTCCTCCTGGGCCGCGCCGATGATCGGTTGACCCGAGGCCGCCGTCTCCTGGTAGAGGTTCTCACCGAGTGACAAGAGCCCCGGCAGGTTGGGAAAGCGCACGAGCTCGACCTGACCGATCTCCACCGGGGCCGCCTGGCCGGGACCCGTCGCGGAGACCATTCCGGTGCGCGAGACCGTGACCTCGGTCATGTCCTCGGGAATGCGGACCTCCGGGATCACCGCATACCCGCCAGAGGTCACGAGCACCCCCTGGTCGGAAATGGTGAAGCTCCCATCCCGCGTGTAGGCCGAAGTGCCATCCGGCCGACGGACCTGAAAGAGCCCGTCGCCGTCGATCGCGAGGTCGAGCGGCCGACCCGTGATCTCGAACGTGCCCTGTTCGTGCACGCGCTGCACCGCAGCGAGCCGCGTACCCCTCCCGATCTGGACGGCGGGGGTCACGTCCGCCGCGGTGCCTCCCACCATCTGCTCGCCGGAGATGGTCTGGTAGAGGAGATCCTCGAAATGCGCCTGGCTGCGCTTGAAGCCCGGGGTATTCACGTTCGCGAGGTTGTTCGCGATCACGTCGATGCGGGTCTGTTGCGCCGCCATGCCGGTGGCCGCCGTCCTGAGCCCTGGGTCCATGGACTACGACCTCCTCGTTTCGATGAAATGGCGCTGTTTGATCAACCGACTCTCCCCACGCGATTGGCGACGGTCTCCATGACGGAGTCGAGCGCGCGCACGCTGTTTTGCACGGCCTCGAACGACCTCTGTATCGTGGTCATCTCGATGAGCGCGTCCAGGGCGGATACGTTGCTGCCCTCGAGGTACCCCTGCCGAACCCTCACGTCCTCTTCACCCAGCGTCTCGCCGGATGCAACCGCGGCTGGGGTGCGTGCGGCCGAGGTTCCCCCACCGTCCTCGGCGACAGGGTCGGTCGCGGGGAGCTCGGTGGCGCCGGCGGCCTCGCGCACCACACGCAGGCGTCCCACCTCCTCACCGGCCACGGTGATCCTGCCGCGGGCATCGATCTCGACGGGTCCGGGAGGAAGCAGGAGGGGCCCACCCTCTCCCAAGAGCGATCGGCCGTGCGCGTCGACGACGCGCCCTGACTCGTCCATCGTGAACGAGCCACTGCGCACGAGCTGCTCGCCGCCCGTGTCTCCCTGCACGACGAAATGGCCTTCCCCCACCAGGGCGAGGTCGAGGGGGGAGCCGGTTTGGCGGAGGTCCCCACTCCTTGGATCCACGGCGGTGCCGAGTTGTGGGAGTCCGCCGGCCAGCATCTCGGCGAAGACCCTCCGGCCCCGGAAGCCCGCGGTCTCCACGTTGGCCAGGTTGTGCGCGTTCACCTCCTGGCGCTGATGCCAATAGACGAGCGCGTGCCCCGCCGCGCGCAGACTGTCCGGTCCGCTCATCGATCGGCTCCTCGGTTACCAGCCACGACCCAGTCGGCCGAGAAGGCAACGCGCGTGCCACCGGCCGATCGGCTCGCTCCTCCGCCCAAGTGCCCGTAGAACGGGCATTCGGGCCATGAACGCGACGATCGGAGGGCAGCGGCCGACGAGTTCGGAAGCGGCAGCACCTGCCGGGTAGGCAGCTCCTGCATGCTAGCGCCCGGCGTCATGGTGGCCGTCACTCGACGCGTCGCGCACGTAGACGCGCTTCCAGGCGCTCTGCGTCCCGGCTGACAAAGGCGGGCCGGCTCCGCCGACCGGCTCCGGCGCGAACCCGGGTGGCTGAGCGCCCACCGCCGCCGAACAAGGCGACTGCGAGCAGCGAGAGCGACGCCGCCAAGAGGACGAGCCCGGCAATGCTCCACGCGTCGGAGGCGCGGGCCGCCTCGGCCCCGGCCAGGCGCACTCGGGCGAGGAACCCGGGCCGAGGGAGTTCCCGCGCTGCTATCGCAGGCGCTCGCGGACTGGGCTGAGACGCTCGGACGGCGGTGGGGGCACTCACGCGCTCCGTGCCGAGAGAGCCGGCGAGCGCTTCGCCGGGAGCGATGGTGACTTCAGTTGGCGACGAGGCTTGACCGCCGATGCCGGGCGTGGCGGAGGCGCCGCCTGCGCCGGAGGCGCTGTCCGCGGCAGCCGCCGAGTCTTGGGCCAGCTTCCGGCTCTGAAGCAGTCGAGCCTGCTGCACCAGGCCGACGGCCACCCGCGCCGGGTCGACCTCGACCTGGGCTTGGGCGGGGATCGGCGCTGCAAGCACAGCGATCGCGAGCACGTGAGTAAGCCGCAGCCGAGGAGGAGTCATGGCTCCACTCCCTTCTGAATGAGTAGCGAGCGCAACTTGGCGAGCGCCGAGTGCCGCACCTGCGACACGCGCGACTCGGTCACGCCGAGGATCTGCGCGATTTCTCGCAGCCTCAGCTCTTCGAAGTAGTACAAGGCCAAGACACGGGCCTCTCGTTCGGGGAGGTCACCGATGCAGCGTTCCAGGATGCCGATGGCTTGTTCCCGGCCCAGTCGATCGACGACGTCTTGGCCTCCGTCGGCCACCTGTCTTCCGGTGGAGCGCGGTGAGTCGTACAGGTGTGTGGTAGGCGACTCGTCCAGCGACTCGTCCATGTGATGCGCCAAGTCGACGTACCATCCGTGGAGGTCCTCGACGCTCATGGAAAGCTCCGCGGCGACCTCTTCGGTCGTGGGCTGCCGATGGAGCCGCGCGCGCAGTGCCGCCTCCCCCGCCCGGACCTTCCGCTCCTTCTGGCGAACAGAGCGCGGAACGCGGTCCCACCCTCGCAGCTCGTCCAGCATCGCACCCCGGATGCGCGCCACGGCGAGGGTGCTGAAAGAGAGTCCTCGACTCGCGTCGAAATTCTCGGCCGCCTGGATCAGCCCTCGCACTCCGGCGCTCACCAAGTCGTCGCGTTCCGGTCCGATGCCGGCGCTGCGTTGCAGTTTGGCCGCGAGGTCGTAGACCAAACCCAGATTTTGGACCACCATCGGGTTCGCCTGTTCGTCGAAGCCCTCCGGCAACTCCGGACGCTCGTCGACCCTCTGCTTCGCGCTCACGTCGGCTGCCAGGGCGGCAGGGTTCGCATGACCCCGAGCGCCTGTTCTGCGACGGTGGAACCCAGGAGGGACTCCGGGAGGGTGGCTCCATCCGCGAGTCGGCCATCTAGGGCCACGTCCATCGGCAGGTGACCGCAAAGCGCTGGCGCCTCGCCGAGGAAGCGACGCGCACCCTCGGACAGCACGTCGGCAGCGGCTGCCGCCTGAGACTCCTCCACCCGGTTGAAAAGGACGTACGGGCGCAACTCCATCGTCGCGCGGATCACCTTGAGCAACGCATGCGTGGAGGCGAGGGCGATAGCGTCGGCAGCGCTCACTACCAGAATCGATCCCACCCTGAGGTCGGTGCAGCGCGTCAGGCTCTCGAGCCGAGATCCCGCGTCGACCACCACGACGTCACGAGCCGAAAAGATCGATGGCACGCGCCGCACGAGCGCTCGATCGTCTCGTTCGGACAACTCGCCGCCGCCGAAGCTCACTAGCTCTAGCTTATCCGCTACGCGGGTGACCAACGCCTCCGGTCCGTCCGAGCCGGCCCGCAGCGACGCCAGCGATGGGCCCTTGGGCAGGCCGAGCCAGACCCGCTGCATGTCGAGCCACGGATCGGCATCGACGAGCAGCGAGCGATACCCGGCGACGGTCGATCGCAGGCAGAGCAGCGCCGACACCAGCGACACGCCCGACCCGCCGCGCCCCGACACCACCGCGATCACGTGCGGTGGTCCAGGACGGGCGCGCCTGCGTGCGCCGAGCCGGTCGGAAGCGATCTGGGTGCTCACGCGCCGGCCAACACCGTCCCGTGAGCCGACGACCCGAGTGCCGAGGCCATCAACCGTTGGGGAGCGTGATCGAGGTCGTCCGGAACCGACTGACCATCGGTCACCCACCGCGCGGGCAGCAACATGCGGTCTGCGAGCCGGGCGACACCGACCTCGTCGGGGACTTCGTCGAGCTTGGTCAGCAGCACATGGGTCAGGCCCAGTTCGGCGTAGTGTTCCCGGAAGGCATCGGCGACGTGGTCGCGAATGCTCGCCGGCATCACGAGGTGCACTTCGTCGGGCTCGAGCGCGCGCAGCGTGGCCCGCCAGGTGTTCTCAGAGGGAGTTGCCTTGAGGGTACGTCCCGGCGTGTCGACCAGGATCACGTCGCATTGGGCCAGGCGGGACAGGGCTCCGCGCGCCTCTTGTGAATCGCTGAGCAGGTCGAGCGGGAGGTCGCCGAGATCGGCATACGTTTGGATCTGATCGAAGGCGCCCACCTTGTATGTGTCGAGAGAGATGAGTCCCACCCTCCCGCCTGCGAACGCGAAGTCGCTCAGGGCCAGTTTGGCCGCGGTCGTCGTCTTGCCCGATCCGGTCGGTCCGACCAGCGCGACGACGCGCGCGCGCCTGCCCTGCTTCCGCACCGGTGGGGGGGACTCGAGCGCCGCACCGAAACGCCTCATCTCCGCATCCGTCGTGGCGACCACTTCGATCGCGCCCTGGCGGGTGTGCGTGTGCAGCACGAGAGCGTCGTCACCGAGCTCCGCGCGCAGCTTTGCCAGGGCCTCGTTCACGCTGCGTCCGGAGAAGCGATCAAGTCGCATCGGTTAGCTCCCAGGTTCCGAGGGGTTCGAAGCCCGCATGCGGCGGCAGCTCCGCGAGCGAGATCACGGGGATGTGTGGCAACACCGGCTCCAGCAGCTTGCGGATCCCGACGCGCAGTGAAGGCGGCGTGATGAGCGGCACGGGTCCAGCTGCGCCCTGGTCCCGGGTGAGCCGGTCGAGCCGACGGATAGCCGACGAGAGCCGCTCGGGCTGGAGTGGCTCCAACGCGGTCGCGCGGGGACTGAAGAGCCCCATGAGCGCGGCCTCCAACCTGGGCCCCACCGTGATGCCGCGGACCGAACCCCGCTCGTCGAGGAATCGGCCCGAGATCGCCTTGGCGAGATTCCGCCGCACATGCTCCGTGAGGATTTCGGGATCCTTCGTGACGTCGGCGTGGTCGGCCAGCGACTCGAGGATCGTGACGAGGTCGCGGATGGGAACGCGCTCGCGGAGAAGCCGCTGTAGCACTCGGTGCAGGACACCGAGCGGGACCCGGGCGGGGACGACCTCGTCGACGAGCGCTGGATGGGACTGCTTGAGCCGATCCACCATCGCCTGGACGTCCTGGCGGCCGAGTAGGTCGGCGGCGTGCTCCTTCAGTGTCTCCATGAGGTGCGTGGCGACGACCGCACCCGGCTCCACGACGGTCCAGCCACGAGCTTCAGCGTCGACCTTGGCGTCCGGGCGGATCCACCTCGCGGGCAGACCGAAGCTCGGGTCCACGACCTCGATCCCATCGACCGGTTCGAGCACGCTCCCGGTATCGATGGCGAGTCGGTTCTTCATCATCACCTCGCCGCGCGCGATCTCCGAACCGCGCAAGCGGATGACGTACTCGCCGGGCGCGAGCTGGATGTCATCGCGGATGCGAATGGGAGGCACGAGCACGCCGATGTCCTGCGCCGCGGCTTTTCTGAGCACGCCGACCCGGCTGAGCAGGTCGCCCCCCTGCCTCTCGTCGACCAAGGGAATCAATCCGAACCCCACCTCGAGCTCGACCGGATCGAGCAGCAGGAGATCGTCCACCGGGTCGTGCGGCTTGAGCGAGCGGGATGACGGCTCCGCGAGGGCCAGTGCGGTGCCCGCGCCGGCGCCTCCGACCGCGCCAGCGGTGCCTCGCACCCCGGCGCCCCCCACGGCCCCCACCT
>JBEBGN010000088.1:0-13097 GCA_040081395.1 Longimicrobiales bacterium | reverse complement strand
CGCTCGTTTACGTATTGGAGAGCGACACGCAGACCGGGGTAGGCGACCCACCGCATGGCTGTCAGGAACGCGACGAGCCACACCAGCGTGAGGCCCAGGTCCGCCGGGGAGAAGGCACCTCCCGCCGCGATCCCGGCGATCACCGACAGGATGAGCCAGCCGATCGTGTCATCTACGACCGCGGAGGACAGGATGACGACCCCGATTCGGTGCGAGATCAGGTCGAGGTCGAGCAGAATCTTGGCGATGACGGGCATCGCCGAGATGGCCATGGTGGTTGCGAGGAAGAGCGCGAAGACCGGACGATTTGCGGGGTCTGTGAGGAGCGAGTCGGGGAGGATCCAGCCCAGCGCGAGCCCGGTCGCGAAGGGAATCACCATCCCGAACACCGAGGCCATGAAGGCGGGACGTCCGAGGTTCCGCATCGCTCGGAGGTCCGTCTCGATGCCCGTCAGCAGGAGGAGCAGGACCATCCCGAGCCAGGAGATGATCTCGAGCAGGTGGCGCTGCGACTCCTCAGGCGGAAACGCCCATTCGAATACGCCCGGTGCGAAATGACCCAACACAGTCGGCCCCAGCAGGACCCCGGCGAGCAACTCTCCGATGACAGCGGGTTGGCCGATGCGACGGGCGACCTCCGCCAGCCCTCGGGCGAGCAGGAGCATCGACGCCAGCTGGAGCAGCAGCGTCAGGATCGATTGTCCGGAGATCGGACTGATGACCTCTTGCATGCCGCCTATGGTTCGAGGTGCGTGGTGGCGCCTGGGCCATCCCGGCGGGCGGCGAACAGTAGAAACGACCTCCGCGCCCAGCAACCGGGCGGCACGAGACGTGCACAAGTCGGTTGCAGCTATGCGCGCCGCTGCGGTACTTTCGGCGCCCGCGGCCGGACCCAGCGGGCGATCCACCCTCGACCGGTCCGTACCCCTCACCCCCGGCCTCGCGTCGAGAATGGCGATCTTCGTGGTGGAAGGTGGGCACCGGCTCCAGGGCCGCATCCGGCCCGCCGGCAACAAGAACGCCGCGCTCCCGTGCCTGGCCGCGACCATGCTCGCCTCCGAGCCGGTGACGCTTCAGAACATTCCCCGCATTCGCGACGTCGAGACCTTCCTCGAGATCCTGGCTTCGCTGGGTGCGGTCGTGAGCTGGAGTGGCGCGAACGACGTGACCGTGGACGCCCGCGGGGTGCAACGCGGGGCCATCGACGCGGACCTGGCCGGGCGGATCAGGGCGTCCGTGCTTCTCGCCGGCCCGCTGCTCGCGCGCTTCGGTGAGGTGAGGCTTCCGCCCCCGGGAGGGGATGTGATCGGCCGCCGGCGGATGGACACGCATTTCCTCGCGTTCGAACGGCTCGGGGCGCGCGTCTCGCTCACCAACGGGTTCACGATCGAGGCGAAGGGCCTGGTGGCGGCGGACATCTTTCTCGACGAGCCGTCCGTCACGGGAACCGAGAATGCGGTCATGGCGGCGGTACGCGCCCGGGGGCGTACCCTGCTACGGAACGCTGCGGCGGAGCCCCATGTGCAGGACCTGTGTCGGATGCTGAACGCGATGGGCGCGCGCATCTCGGGGATCGGCACCCACGTGCTTTCGATCGAGGGCGTCGACGCGCTCGGAGGCGCCACCTTTCGCGTAGGTGCGGATCACATCGAGGCGGGGTCATTCATCGGCTTGGCCGCCGTGACGCGGAGCGATCTCACCATCGAGGGCGCGCCGATCGAGCACATGGACTCGACCCTGTTGGGATTCCAGCGACTGGGGATCGACTGCGAGGTACGTGGGGAGGATCTCTTCGTGCGCGGGTCCGCCGATCACCACATACGCCAGGATGCGTTCGGTCAGGTTCCCAAGGTCGATGACGGTCCCTGGCCCGCGTTTCCCGCCGACCTCACCTCCATCGCGCTGGTTGCCGCGACCCAGTGCCACGGCACGGTCCTGATCCACGAGAAGATGTTCGAGTCGCGGATGTTCTTCACGGACAAGCTGGTGGCCATGGGCGCTACGATCGTTCTCTGCGATCCGCATCGCGCTGTGGTCGTCGGCCCCCGTCCGCTCCAGGGCGGTACCGTGGAGAGCCCGGACATCCGTGCGGGTATGGCCCTTCTCATCGCCGCGCTCGGCGCCGAGGGAACGAGCCGCATTCACAACATTCGACAGATCGAGCGCGGCTACGAGGCGATCGATGCGCGGCTGACGTCGCTCGGCGCCCATATCCGTAGGGACGAACGGACGGACTGGTAGCCGTCCCACCACTGGCGAGGAGCACGGATATGGCCGAAGGAGCGGGCGGCGGGAGCAAGGAGCGCAGGGGCGCGCGGCGGCGTATGAGCGACGGGATCAAGGAGGGGATCAACGTCCTGTCGGCGTTCAAGGACGCCATTGAGGAGACGATCCAGGAGGCCCGCGAACGCGGGGACCTCTCGACCGACGGGGCGAAGCGGGTCATGAAGGATGCCCTCGGAAAGGCCCAGTCGGCCGCGTCGGACGCCCGCGAGCGTCTCGACTTCGTGAACCAGGGGGAGATGGAGTCCCTACAGGCCACGGTCGCGTCCCTCCGAGCCCGAGTGGCGGCGCTCGAGGAACGGGTGTTTGCGGGGGCGGACCAGGCCCCTGACCGGGGTGGGGATTCGAGCGGCGATACCGGGGGAGGGACCCCCGCGCCTTGAGGCCCCCTGGGGGGGCCTCTATATTACCCGGTCGTCAAAAGGCCGGAAGAGCGGCGTTTTCTCGAAGTGGGGGAGTGGTTCGCCCCCGCTTTTTTGTTCGGTATCGGTTTGGGGTACTCGCTTCGGCGGGGCACCCCTTGGTTCGCTTGTGTTCGTGACTTGTGTAGTCGGGAGTGGCTCGATGCGTGTCGTACCGGAGATCGAGCGGGAACTGGCGGGGCGAGTCGAAGACCTCGGCTACGAGTTGGTCGAGGTGCATTGGGGGGGCAGTGGACAGCGTCCCCAGTTGAAGCTTCGGATCGACCGGCGGGACGCTGCGCCCGGTACGGGTGTGACGGTGGACGAGTGTGCCAGAGTGAGTCGGGCTTTGGAGCCATGGCTCGATGAGCACGAGGCGCTCTCGGAGCGGTATGTGCTGGAGGTGTCGTCGCCCGGGGTCGAGAGACCGCTGGTGCGGGGGCGGGACTTCGAGCGCTTCCGCGGCGAGCGCGTGGCGGTGGCCGGCAAGGAGTTGCTGGCCGGATTGGCGACCCGCCTCGAGGGTGAGTTACTGGGATTGGAGTCGGAGGGGTTGGAGTCGGAGGCAGTTCGTCTGCGACTCCCGGATGGGAGGGAGGTGAGCGTTCCGCGATCACAGATCCGGAAGGCGAACCTGGTGTTCGAATGGAAGTGAGAGCGATCGGTACAACAGTTCATGAATGCCTGCGGTTCGTGAGGATATAGACATGGCGAATGCGGCTCAGATCGTGGCGGCCTTCAGGGACGTCGCAGCCACCAAGAGCCTGTCCGACGAGGAGATGACCGACCTCGTCAAGGACGGGATCTTGGCGGGGCTCGCGCGCATCTATGGTGCCAACGTGCAGGCCGAGATCGCTATTCACGAGGACACGGCCGAATTCGACATCGTTGTGCTTCGGCGCGTGGTCGAGGAGGTCGAGGACCCCGCGACCGAGGTGAAGCTCGAGGAAGCACGCTGGGACGACGAGACCTACGAGGTCGGCGACGTCATGGAGATCCCGGTCGCGTTCGAGCAGTTCGGCCGTAACGCAGTGCAGGCGGTGAAGCAGCGCATCGTGCAGCGCGTGCGTGAGAACGAGCGCGACCGCATTCGCGACGAGTTCGCGCACCAGGTGGGTGAGCTGCTTTCCGGCGAGGTCCAACAGATCGAGCGCGGCAAGATCGTCATCATGCTCAACCGCGCGCGCGACGCCGAAGCGATCATCCCGTGGAAGGAGCAGAATCCACGCGAGCGCTTCCGTCAGGGCGACCCCATCCGCGCCGTCCTCAAGAAGGTCGAGGAGAGCCCCAAGGGCCCGCGCCTGATCCTTTCGCGCGCCGATCCGCTGTTCGTTTCCGCGCTCTTCAAGTTGGAGGTGCCCGAGATCGACCAGGGCATCGTGCAGATCCGCGAGATCGCGCGTGAGGTGGGCGGGCGCACCAAGATTGCCGTGTACAGCCGCGACGAGTCGATCGACCCGGTCGGCGCGTGCGTAGGTCTGAAGGGTTCTCGCGTGCAGGCCGTCGTGTCGGAGCTCGGAGGCGAGCGCATCGACATCGTCCCCTGGCACCCGGACACCGAGGTCTTCGCGCGCCGAGCACTCGCGCCGGCCCGCGTGTCGAAGGTTCACTCGGACATCGAGCGGCAGGTCATCACCGCCATCGTGGACGAAGACCAGCTGTCGCTCGCGATCGGCCGGAACGGACAGAACGTACGCTTGGCCTCGCAGCTGATCGGCTGGCAGATCGACCTGTATGGATCCAGGGAGTGGGTCGAGCGCGGCGCCGAAGCGGGCGCCCTGGCCGTTTCGCCCGAAGACCAATACGAGACCGCGGACTTCCCACTCGCCGAGCTGAGCCTGCCGCAGACGACGCTCGTCGCGCTGGCGGCTGCCGGTTACGAGACGTTCCTGCAGGTCATCGACCTCGAGCGTCGCGACTTCCTCGGCATCCCGGGGCTCGGCGAGGACGATGCCGATCGACTCCTGCAGATCATCGACGAGCTCACGGTTGTCGAGGGTGATGCCGGCGGCGACGACGAGGATGCGAAGGTGAAGGGGCGTGGACCGGCGGTGAGCGCCACGCCCAAGGAGGGCGAGGGTGAGTCCGGCGAGTAAGGTATACGGGCTCCTCGGGCTCGCCCGGCGGGCGGGTGGAGCGGTCCCCGGGGTGGAGGCCGTGCGTCAGTCCGTGCGCGAAGGGCGCGCCCGCCTGGTCGTCCTCGCGACCGACGCCTCGGCGGCCCAGCTCGAGAAAGTGGAGCGCACGCTAGCCGGCCGGCCTGCGCCGCGCGTGAATTTCGGAGACCGGAGTGGCCTCGGCGCCGCGCTCGGTCTCGCACCGGTCTCCGCAGTTGCCGTCACCAGCACGGCGCTCGCGGGCCAGATCCTCGCCGAGATGGATCATGTATCCGAAGTCGCTCTGACGGCGGTGGAGGGGTAGCGCAGGCATGCAGGTCTACGATTTTGCAGATGACCTCAAGGTCACTCCTGACGCGTTGATCGCGCTCCTTCGTCAGATGGGCATCTCCGTCGCTGACGAGGACACGACCATCAGCGATGCGAACGTGGCCAAGGTACTGGCCAAGGTCGAGCGTGAGCGCCGCGCGGGTCACAAGGACCCGGCGGAAGCGATCATGGCGGCGCTCGAGGAGGCGTCCCCTTCGGCCGGCAAACGTCGCCGCCGCAAGAAAGAGGACCTCCCTGAGCCTGAGCCGGAACCGGAACCGGAACCGGTGGCTCCCGAGCCCGAGCCAGTCGAGCCCGAGCCCGTTGCCGCCGCTCCCGAGCCCGAGCCTGCGCCCGCTCCTGTGCGTAAGAAGCGCGCGCTCGCGACCGCCGCACCGGTGGCCGAAGGGCCTGCGTATCGGACCGCGCCCCCCGCGCCACGCGAAGAACCCCGCTCCGCGCCGACGCGCGCGGTCACGCCCGAGCACCACGCTCCCCGGCCCGAACCCGCGGCCGAAAAGGCTCCTCCCGCGGCGGCCACCGAGGAGCGGCTGAGGCCGACCCTCGTGTCTGCGCGGTCCGGGGCTCCTGACGGACCCGTGCGCACCATTCGCCGACCCACGCCCGCCCCCGCGGCGAGCGCCGGACCGGGCGGACAGGTGCGCATTCAGGCTGAAGGGTATACGGCCGACGGCCGCAAGAAGCGCCGTGAGAAGAAGAAGGGCAAGAAGCGGCAGGACGTGGACCAGGACGAAGTGCAGTCGAACATTGCGCGGGTCATGCAGGAGCTGAAGAGCTCCGGCAAGAAGAAGCGGCGCAAAGGCGAGAAGCTCACCGCCGAGGAACAGGAGGCGCTGGACGAGCACGAGCGGCAGGAGGTGGAGCGCGAGCGCACCACCGTGCGCGTGAACGAGTTCCTCACCGTCGCAGAGCTCGCTGAGTTGATCGGCGTGCCCTCCACGGAAATCATCGGTTCTGCGTTCAAGAATCTGCACCTGCTGGTCACCATCAATCAGCGGCTCGACTTCGACCAGATCGAGATGCTGCTGGACGAGTTCGGCTTCATCGCCGTGCGCGAGGAAGAGTACGGCTCGGAGCCCGATGTCGACGTCGTGGAGGACGCTCCCGAGACGCTCAAGCCGCGGCCGCCGGTGGTCACCGTCATGGGCCACGTCGACCACGGGAAGACCCTGCTGCTCGACAAGATCCGTAACACGAACGTGGTGGCGGGTGAGGCCGGCGGTATCACGCAGCACATCGGCGCCTATCACGTCGAGCTACCGGATCATCGGAGCGTCACCTTCCTCGACACGCCCGGTCACGCGGCGTTCACCGCTATGCGTGCCCGCGGCGCGGACGTGACGGACATCGTCATCCTGCTTGTCGCCGCGGACGACGCGGTCATGCCGCAGACCATCGAGGCGATCAGCCACGCCAAGAACGCTGGCGTGCCCATGGTCGTCGCGATCAACAAGGTCGACCTGCCCGCAGCTCAGCCGCTGAAGGTCAAGCAGCAGTTGATGCACCATAGCGTGCAGGTCGAGGACTTCGGCGGTACGGTGTTGTCCGCGGAAGTGTCGGCCAAGACCGGCAAGGGCATCGACGAGCTACTCGAGAAGGTCCTCCTCCAGGCCGAGATGCTCGAACTGAAGGCCAATCCCGACCGGGAGGCCCAGGGCACGGTCATCGAGGCCCAGCTCGACATCGGTAAGGGCCCGGTCGTGTCGGTTCTGGTCCAGCGGGGCACACTCAGGGTCGGCGATTCCTTCATCTGCGGTCTCTACGATGGCCGCGTGCGTGCGTTGCTGGACGAGCGCGGGCACGCCTTGCGCCAGGCAGGCCCGGCCACGCCAGTGCAGGTGCTCGGCGCGAGCGGTGTGCCGCAGGCAGGCGATACGTTCCAGGTGATGAACGCGGCGTCAGCGAGCGAGATCGCGACCAACCGTCAGCGTCTCGACCGCGAGAAGCAGATGCGCATCCGCGAGCGCGGCGTGAAGCTCGGCGACTTCGGCGCGATGGTCGCCGCAGGTCAGGTTTCCAGGCTCCCGCTGGTCATCAAGGGCGACGTGGACGGATCGGTGCAGGCGCTGTCCGACTCGCTGGACAAGCTCGGCACCGACGAAGTCAAAGTGGACATCGTCCACCGCGCCGTGGGTGCCATCAACGAGTCCGACGTACTACTCGCCCAAACGGCGGGTGCTGTCATCATCGGGTTCCGCGTGCGCCCACAGACCGCGGCGCGCCACCTCGCCGAGAAAGCGAGCGTCGACATCCGCGTGTACGACGTCATCTACGAGGCAGTGGACGAGGTGACGGCGGCCCTCGAGGGACTGCTCACGCCCGAGAGGAAAGAGACGGTCCTCGGCTCTGCCGAGGTCCGGGATACGTTCAAGGTCAGCAAGGTCGGCACGATCGCCGGGTGCTACATCACCGAGGGCCGCATCGACCGGAAGGGTCGCGCGCGCCTGGTTCGCAACGGCATCGTGGTGTACGACGGTGACATCGGGTCACTGAAGCGCTTCAAGGACGACGTCAAGGAAGTCCGCGAGGGCTTCGAGTGCGGTATCGGTATCGCGAACTTCAACGACGTCAAAGTCGGCGACCTCATCGAGTGCTACACGGTCGAAGAGGTGGCCCGCACACTCGCCGGCTCGACCTGACGCGTCTACGCCGCGCCGATGGTTGTCGCGTCGCTCACCTGGGAACTGGCCCTGCCGGGGTGCTCGTCGCTGAAGGAGAAGCGCTCCGTGATCCGCTCGCTCCGCGATAAGCTGCGCGACAAGTTCAATGTGTCGGTAGCCGAGACGGGCCTCCAGGATGTCCACGCGCGTGCGGAGATAACCATCGCGCTGGTGGCCTCCGACGGCACGTTCGCCGAGTCGGTGTTCCAGCAGGCGGACCACCTCGTGGAAGCGCACGGCGGTGCGGTGATCGTCGGCGTGCGGCGCGAGATCTTCTGATGGACGAGGCGACGAGATGAAGGGCAAACGCGAGGCGCGCCTGAACGAACAACTTCGGCGCGAGCTATCCGAGATGATCCGCCTCGATGTACGTGATCCCCGTGTCGGCCTGGTGACCATCACGGGCGTCGAGGTCGCCGGGGATCTGGGATCGGCGCGCGTCTTTGTGCGCGGCGGTGACGAGAAGGAACTCCTCGAGTCGCTGGAAGGGCTGGCCGCCGCAGCCCCCTTCCTCAGGTCGGCACTCGGCAAGGCACTGCATATCCGAAAGGTCCCCGAGCTCCGCTTCCAGATGGACCGGTCCCTCGAGCACGCGCAGCGCATCGAGCGCATCCTGTCCGAGGTCATCGTGCCCGAGGTGGCCTCACCCGATGCAGGTCCGACGACGGGGGGCGAGGCGCCGCCCGAGCAGGAGTGACCTTGCGACCGAGCGGCCTCGTGCTTCCGGTCGACAAGCCTGAGGGACCGACCTCGCACGATATCGTGCAGGCGGCGAGGAAGGCGCTCGGCGAGCGCCGCATCGGGCACACTGGGACGCTCGATCCCTTCGCCTCTGGGCTGCTGCTCCTGTGCCTAGGCAGGGCCACGCGTCTGGTCGAATACCTCGGCGCGGTCGACAAGACCTACGAGGCGGTGGCTCTTCTCGGCCAGACGACCGACACGCTCGACCGAGACGGGGTGATCGTCGAAGTGCGCGATGGCTGGGAATCGCTCCGCGCTCAGGATATCGAGGCCGTGCTCCCGCGCTTCCGCGGCGAGGTCGAGCAAATTCCCCCGGTCTACTCTGCCAAGAAGGTGGGCGGGGTGCCGGCGCACCGACGCGTGCGGCGCGGTGAGACGGTGGAGCTGGTCCCCGCGCGCGTCCGCATTCACGAACTCCAGGTCGTCTCCGTCGACCTGCCTCGGGTCGCCCTTCGCGTGACGTGCTCCACGGGCACCTACGTGCGCTCGCTCGCGGCCGACATCGGCGAGGCGCTCGGGGTCGGCGCGCACCTGGTGAGCCTCCGCCGAACCAGGATGGGCGCGTTCACCGTGGCTCGCGCCCTTCCTATCGACGCTCTCGGGGATCCCGTCGCCGTCGCCGCCGCCGCACTCGACCCGCTCGACGCCATCGCGCATCTGCCCCTGGTCGATGTGGATGCAGAGCAGGCGGGCAAGCTCACGCACGGGGTGAGCGTTCCCTACGCCGACGGGAGCCTGCATGGACCGATTGCGGTCGCCCACAACGGTTCGCTGCTCGCGATCGGCGAGTCCAGCGGCGGCGCGCTGCACCCGCGGAAGGTGTTCGCCGAGTGAGCGGGGCCGTGCACTGGGCGCACCCGCCGGGGATTCCACTCGACAAGGGCACCGTGGCCACGGTCGGCACGTTCGACGGAATGCACCTGGGCCACTGGAGCGTCCTGCAGGAGATCAGCCGCCGCGCCGAGTCCACCGGCAGGCGGAGCGTGCTGGTCACGTTCGATCCGCATCCCCTGCGGATCGTGCGGCCCGAGCACTGCCCGCCGCTGCTGACCACCGCGGTGGAGAAGAAGGAGATCCTGGCCGAGAGTGGCCTCGAGTACGCGGTCTTCATCGAGTTCACGCGCGTACTCTCTCACTACGAGCCGCGGCGCTTCGTGGAGGAGATCTTGGTGGGGCGCCTCGCCGTCGAGGAACTGGTGATCGGCTACGATCACGGATTCGGGAAGGATCGCTCGGGTGGCTCGGAAACCTTGGTCGCCATCGGTGCTGAGTTGGGCTTCCGTGTCGACGTGGTGCCGCCCGTAAGCGCGGGCGGGCAGCCGATATCATCGTCGCGCGTGCGGGCGGCGATTCAGCGAGCCGACCTAGCCGAGGCGCGCGCCTGCCTCGGGCGCTGGTATTCGGCGCGGGGCGTGGTCGTGCGCGGAGATGGGCGGGGGAAGGGGCTCGGCTTCCCTACGGCGAACCTGCGCATCGGCGAACGGGACAAGCTCCTCCCCCCTGAGGGCATCTATGCGGTGCGGGCGCAGCTCCGGGGAGGCATCTTCGCTGGAGCGCTGCACCTCGGCCCACGCCCCACCTTCCAGGGCTCGCCGCCGACCATCGAGTTGCACCTCCTCGATTTCGACCGGGACATCTACGGAGAGGATGTGCAGGTGGACTTCATCCAGTACCTGCGGGAGATCCGCCCCTTCGCCACGGTCGCAGGCCTGGTCGACCAGATGCGCCAGGATGTGGAGCAGGCGAGGGAAGCGGTAGACGCGGCGGGGGGAATCTCCTAGTTTCGGCGGCTATAGATGTGTCCGCTCCGGTGGACATACCACATCCGCTTCCCTTGCAGCGACTGACTCTCGCGGAGGCCCGACGCCGAATGGCTGTCGCCAAGACCGACGTAATCAAGAAGTACCAGCTCCACGACAACGATCGTGGCAGCGCCCCAGTCCAGGTCGCGCTCCTCACGGCGCGGATCAACGACCTCCGGGATCACTTCGATACCCACAAGAAGGATCACCACGGCCGCCGCGGCTTGTTGAAGATGGTCGGCAAGCGGCGCCGCCTTCTCGAGTATTTGAAGCAGACCGACGTCGCGCGGTACCGCGAGTTGATCACCGATCTGGGACTGCGGCATTAGCAGCCCCTCGCAGGGCCGACCGGATGCGTTCGCGCACGTCGGGCGGGAGACGGCCAACACTCTGTTCACTGCTGCAGGATCGGGCTCACGCGCGACCCACGCTCTTGGCGTGGATCTCGGGCGTGCTCGCCGCGGCGGTCGCTCTCTCCTCCGAACACTCGACGCTTCGGTCGTTTCATCCATGGCCGGCACACGCTGTCGGCCCACAACCGAAGTGAGTTGACATGATTCAGAGGTTGGAGCGCCAGTTCGCTGGCCGCACGCTGTCGCTCGAGTTCGGCCGTATGGCCAAGCTCGCGCACGGCTCCTGTTTGGTGCAGTACGGGGACACGGTCGTGCTGTGCGCCGTGACCGTGGACGAGAAGCCCACCCGCTTGCCGTTCTTCCCGCTGACGATCGAGTACCGCGAGCGGTCCTACGCTGCGGGTAAGATCCCCGGCGGCTTTTTCAAGCGCGAGGGCCGTCCCAGCGAGAAGGAGATCCTCTCGGCTCGACAGGTCGACCGGCCGATCCGGCCGCTCTTCCCCGACGGATTCATGCACGAGACGCAGGTGGCGTGCTTCATCCTGTCGGCGGACCAGGAGAACGACGCGGACGTGCTCGCGCTCCTCGGCACCTCGGTGGCGCTGTGTCTCTCGAAGGTGCCATTCAACACACCGGTGGCCGCGGTACGCGTAGGACGGATCCAGGGCAATTGGCTGGTCAATCCGACCTTCCAGCAGCTCCAGTACTCGGACGTCGACATCGCGGTGGCGGGTACCGCCGACGCGATCACGATGGTCGAGGGTGCCGCGATCGAAGTGCCCGAGGAGCAGATCCTCGAAGCGCTCCAGGTCGGCCACAACGCCATCAAGGAGCTGTGCGCGCTCCAGCTCGAGTTGACCGCCGGTCACAACGTCCCCGACATGACTTGGACGCCGGTCGAGCCCGAAGCGAAGCTGCGCGATCGAGTCGAGACGCTCGCCTCCGCGCGCATTGCAGAGGCGCTCCAGCTGGGCGATAAGCAGGAGCGGAATCAGGCGATGGCCGCGGTCACCGAGGACGTGAACGCCACGCTCACCGATGAAGACGCGCAATACGCGGAGCACGCGAGCGCGATCAGCGAGATCCTGCGGTCGATCGAAAAGAAGACCATGCGTCGCCAGATCCTCACCAAAGGCGAGCGCGCCGACGGACGCGGAGTGGACGACATCCGCCCGATTACCTGCGAGGTCGGGGTTCTTCCCCGCACGCACGGCTCCGCGCTCTTTACGCGCGGTCAGACGCAGGCGCTCGCGGTCGTGACGCTCGGTACCTCGCGCGACGAACAGCGCATCGATTCGATCGACTCGCGCGAAGAAGTCACGAAGTCGTTCATGCTGCACTACAATTTCCCGCCTTTCTCGACGGGAGAGGCGCGGCCTTTCCGTGGTACGTCGCGACGCGAGATCGGCCACGGCAACCTGGCCGAGCGGGCGTTGCAGCCGCTGCTTCCGGCCTACGACGCCTTCCCGTACACCATCCGCATCGTCTCCGACATTCTCGAGTCGAACGGCTCGTCGTCGATGGCCTCGGTGTGCGGTTCTTCGCTCGCGCTCATGGATGCCGGCGTGCCGATCAAGGCAGCCTGTGCCGGCGTCGCGATGGGCCTGATCAAGGAAGGCAAGGACGTTGCGATCCTGACCGACATCCTCGGGTTGGAGGACGCGCTCGGGGACATGGACTTCAAGGTTGCGGGCACCCGTAAGGGCGTGACCTCGATCCAGATGGACATCAAGATCGAGGGCATGACCACGGACATCCTGAAGGAAGCGCTCGCACGCGCGCGCAAGGGACGCCTTCATATCCTGGACATCATGGAACAGGGGTTGGCGCAGCCGCGCACCGACCTGTCGCAATACGCACCTCGCATCATCTCCATCCAGATCAACCCCGAGAAGATCGGCGAGATCATCGGGCCGAAGGGCAAGACGATTCGTGCGATCCAAGAGGAGTCCGGCGCGACGATCGACATCGACGATTCCGGTCTGGTGAAGATCGCCGCTGTGTCGGGAGAGGCCGGTGCGCGCGCCCGCGAGATGATCGAGGCGATCGTGCAGGATCCGGAGATCGGTCGCATCTACGAGGGCCCGGTCAAGAACACGACCACCTTCGGCGCCTTCGTCGAGATCATGCCCGGAGTCGAGGGTCTCTGTCACATCTCCGAGCTCCGCGAGGGGCGCACGGAGAAGACCGAGGACGTGCTCAAGAAGGGGGACATCACCCGCGTGAAGCTCCTCTCGATCGACGAGAAGGGCCGGCTCAGGCTCTCCCGCAAGGCCGCTTTGGCGGAGGACGCGCTGGCCACCCCGGGGGCCGCGCAGTAGCTCGGTGCAATGATCGCCCGCCCGCCTCGTCCGGCTGAGGGCGCGGAGGCTATGGCCTGGACGTCGCTCGACAGCGGCGTCCAGGTCCT
>JBEBGN010000239.1:0-3507 GCA_040081395.1 Longimicrobiales bacterium | reverse complement strand
CGCGGTCGAGGGCATGACCACGTGGAGTCCCGGACAGTGCGCGAAGATCGATTCGCCCGTCTGGGAGTGATAGATCGAGCCGCCCTTGAGGTAGCCGCCGTAGGCCACGCGAATGACCAGGGGGGCCGCAAACGTGCCGTTCGAGCGGTAGCGGTACGTCGCCAGCTCGTCACGGATCTGCATCATGGCTGGCCAGATGTAGTCGAAGAACTGGATCTCGACCACCGGCTTCAGGCCGCGGAGCGCCATGCCCACCGCGCGGCCTACGATTCCCGCTTCGGTAATGGGCGTGTTGAATACGCGATCCGATCCGAAGGAGCGCTGGAGGCCATATGTGACCTTGAAGACTCCGCCCTTACCCTTCACCTGATCGAGCGCCGCTTCGCGCGAGCAGTCCGCGACGTCCTGCCCAAAGACAACGACGCGCGGATCGGCGGCCATCTCGGACTTCAAGCACGAGTTGATGAGGTCCACCATGGTCAGGAGCTTGTCGCTCCCCATGTGGGGCTCGTTCTCGGTGTCGAATGCCGGTGACCGCGGGTCGACCTCCTCGGAGTAGAGGTGCCGCATCGCGGTGGAAGGGTCGGGGGCCGGTGAGGCGAGCGCGGCGTCCGACGCAGCCATCACCTCGGCCTCCACCTCGGCTGCCAGAGCTTCGAGCTCCTCGGGCGTGGCGATCCGGAACTCGACCAAAAGCGCGTGCGCGCGCGTCAGCGGATCGCGCTCGTTCTGGGCCGCGCGCTCCCCTTCGGGCCGGTAGGCACTTTCGTCGTCCGACATCGAATGCGAGTACGGGCGTGTGCAGTGCGCATGGACGAGCGAAGGTCTCCGACGCCGGCGCGTGTAGCTCACGGCTTCCCCGACCGCGCGGTACGAATCCACGAGATCCGTCCCGTCGCAGCCGACGACGTGGAGCCCCGGGAAGCCCGATACCAGGTTGGAGATGCTCCCCCCCGCGGTCTGCACTTCGACCGGGACGCTGATCGCGTAGCCGTTGTCCTCGACGATGTACACCACGGGAAGCCCGAGGCCACACGCCGCGTTGAGCGACTCCCAGAACTCCCCCTCCGAGGTGGCACCGTCCCCCGTGGTGACCACCACCACCTCGTCCTCCTCGAAGCGAGCGATCCGATCGAGGAGTCCGGGTACCCGCGCGATCTTCGTACCCGCTTCCGCGGCGCCGACCGCCTGGAGGAACTGCGTCCCCGTCGGTGATGAGCTGGTCGGGAGGTTCAGCGCCTTCTTGCCCCAGTGGCCCGGCATCTGACGGCCGCCCGAGGCCTCGTCGGCTGCGGCGCCGACCGCCTGGAGGAACTGGTCGAGTGGGGTCTGGCCGAGGCCGAGCGCGAGCGCCCGGTCGCGATAGTAGAGGAAGAACCAGTCGTGCCCCGGCTTGCAGTGCTCGGCGGTGACCACCCCGATGGCCTCGTGCCCCGCACCGGAGATCTGGAAGAACGTCTTGTTCTGCCGCTTGAGGTTGATCTCGCGGTCGTCGATGTGCCGCGACGTCAGCATCGTGCGGTAGAACCGAAGGAGCTGCTCGGCGGTCAGGCCGGCCAGCTCACGCGCCTCGAGGAGTTCCCTCTCTTGCGTAGCCATGCAGCTCCAAGGTGGGGTGCGCTCTCCCGACGGCAATAAGGTATGTCGCGAACGGCCGGGGTGGAGGGGTCAGGCCCCGCCAGCTGCCGCCATTTCCGCCTTGACAGCCTCCGGCTCGGTGACCGGCAGCCGGCAGGTATACCGCCGGCAGACGAAGGCGGCGCTGCGGCCACCGACCAGGCCTCGTCCCTCCAGCAGCGGGATGCCCTGGGCCGGCTCGTCGGCCTGGGACCCCAGCAGGGTCAGGTTCCGGTGAAAGCCTGCATGGGCTGCGCGAGCCAGGGCGCCGGCAGTCGGGTCGTGCGGCTCGGCCACGATCGCGACCTCCACCGGCCCGGCGAGCGTGCGGTCCAGGACCGAGAGCATGCGCCCGAAGGCGGGTCCGTACCGCTCCAGCGCCTCCACCTCGTAGTCGAGGATCCGCTGCGCCGCGTCGCGATAGCGTGGCTCGTCGAGCGCGTGACCCATGCGCGCGAGCAGCTCGGCCGCGAGGGAGGGACCCGACGGCGTCGCGTTGTCCATGGCGTCGCGGGGCCGCATCACGAGCGAGGGACCGTCCGAAGCCGTATCGAAGACCGTGCCAGCTTTGTCGTCCCAGAAGCGCGCGAGGATCTCCTCGCAGAGCCAGCGTGCGCCCTCGAGCCAGCGCGCATCGAGCGTCGCCCCGTGCAGCGACAGGAGCGCATTGCCCAGGGCCGCGTGGTCGTCGAGGAAGCCGTCGATCTTCGCTTTGCCCTCCATGTAGACGTGCATGAGCCGACCCGCCGGCCTGAGCCGGGTCCACAGGAAGTCCGCGTCGGCACGGGCGATCTCGATGAAGTCGGTGCGATCGAAGGCGGCACCCGCCTCCGCGAAGGCGCGGAGGGCGAGGGCGTTCCAGGAGACCAGAACCTTGTCGTCGCGGAACGGAGGCTCCCGCTGTGCTCGCGCCGCGAGCAGGGTCGCTCGCGCCGAAGCCATGCGGCGCTCCAGGTCCTGCAGGGCGATCCCTTCTGCGCGCGCAACGGCCTCCATGTCGTGGGGGAGGTGCAAGATGCTTCGTCCCTCGAAGTTGCCCTCATGGCTCACATCGTAGACGCGGGCGAACAATCTGGCGTCCGCCTGGACCAGCAGGTCGTCCAGCTCCTCGGGCGTCCACACGTAGAAGAGGCCCTCCTCGCCCTCCGAGTCGGCGTCGCGGGCCGCACAAAATCCGCCGTCGGGCGCGCGCATGTCGGCGACGAGATAGTCGAGCGTCTGCTCTGCCACCTGCCTCAGGTCCGCGTGCCCCGTCGCCTGGTGCGCGTACAGGTACGCGCTCGCCAGCAGCGCGTTGTCGTAGAGCATCTTCTCGAAGTGCGGCACCAGCCAACGCGCGTCGACCGAGTAACGGTGGAAGCCCCCCGCGAGGTGATCGCGGAGGCCTCCGGCTGCCATGCGGCGCAGCGTGTGCACGACCATGTCGAGCGCCGCGGCATCGCCGGTACGGAAGTGGTGACGTAGGAGCAGCTCCAGTGTCACGGGCTGCGGAAACTTGGGCGCCCTGCCAAAACCGCCGTGGACTGCGTCGTATTGGTTGGAGAGCGCATGGTATGCGCCATCGAGGAGCTCGACGCTGGCGGTGTCGGGACGCGTGCGCTCGGCGGCGCGCGCGAGGGCTGTCACGAGGTGCTTACCGCTCTCGATCACCTGACCACGGCGGTCCCGGTATGCTGCGGACGCCGCCCGCAGCACTTGGGAGAAGGATGGTAGGCCATGACGAGGGGCGGGTGGGAAGTAGGTGCCGCCGTAGTAGGGTGCACCGTCCGGAGTGAGGAAGACCGTCATGGGCCACCCTCCGCTTCCCGTCATGGCCTGCACGGCCTTCATGTAGATCTGGTCGAGGTCGGGGCGCTCCTCGCGGTCGACCTTGATGTTGACGAAGAGCTC
>JBEBGN010000238.1:0-3507 GCA_040081395.1 Longimicrobiales bacterium | reverse complement strand
ATCAGAACGCTCACGGAGTCTTCGAACCCGACGATCGCGGGGTACATCGTGAGTCACGTCGCGAGCATGGAGCAACGACTCGAGGCGGGTGAGGTCTTCAACCTCTTCAGCCCGACCCTGCCCATCATCTTCGAGGACTACGACCGCATCCACTCGGAGATCGAGTACACGTCGACCGGTGTGGCCGTGGTGCAGACCTCGGACGACCCCGCGCTCGTCACGGCGCTCCAAGCCCACGCGGCCGAGGTCACCGAGCTGGTGGACGAAGGCATGATGGCCATGATGCGGGGGATGATGCAGTCCGGCAGACAGGGTATGATGGGGGGCGGCATGCGCGGTGGCATGCATCAGATGCCCGCCCCGCCGACGCCGTAGTCCCGATCGGGAGCGTGGATGGCGGGAGCGGAAGCGGATGCAGACTCGGACGAGGAGTTGGCCCGCAGGGTCCAGAGCGGCGATCGCGAGGCGCTCGAGCAGCTGGTGCGCCGCTACGTGCGACCCGTCCACGCGGTCGTCGCTTCGTTCCTCCCCGATCCGACCCAGGTCGAGGACGCGGCACAGGAAGCGTTTCTCCGCGCCCTCCGTGCCCTGCACCAATACGACCCGCATCGCCCGTTCGCGCCCTGGCTCTATCAGATCGCCCGGAACGTCGCCCGCAATCAATCCGCTGCTCAGGCAGTCAGGCGTACCGAGCCCCTGCCGGCCGATGGCCCCGCATCACCCCAGGCCGCCCCGGATCTCGACACCGAGCGCGCGGAAATCCGGGCTCGTGTGGATCACCAAGTGGCGCTCCTGCCCGAACAGCGGCGGACGGCCTTTCGCCTCGTCGACGTGGATGGCATGAGCGCGGAGGAGGCGGGGCGCATCATGGGGCTGTCGGCAGGTACGATACGCGCCCACCTGCATAACGCGCGCAAGCAGCTCAGGGAAGCACTCACGGAGTACGCCGCAGGGACCAAGGGCCACGGAGGGTAATCGCGTGAACGACGAGAAGATCCACCCCATCGATCCCCTCCCGCGGGATTGGCTTCCGGAGGCCTTGGCGCCCGAGAGCCATGCGGTCTGGGACGCGTCTACCGCCCGGGTTCTGGCCTCGGCGGAACGGGAATGGTCGATCCGCGCGTCGGGGGTCCCCGGCGTCGCGTCATGGTTGTCGGAAATGGGGGGTTGGTTGAGGCCGGTGGCGATGCTCGCCGCCGCCGCGGTCGTCCTTGCCCTCGTCCTGACCGATCGCCCCACGCTCATGGCGCCGTCGCAGGCGGCCGATGCCATGGCGCTCCAGTTGGTCGCATCGGGAGGGGAGCCGTTCGCCCTGTGGGCCGCTCTCGGGGTGCCCGCCGATCCGGTGCTCGCGCTCCTGGCACTCGACGATCACAGTGCGTTCGCCGTTCCGGAGCGCGCGACCGAGCCGGTACAGGGGGATCCCCGATGACCGCCTTCTTCGACCGCGCACGCACCCGCGCGACCGCGACTGCCCTCCTGCTGATCGTGGCCGGGGCTGCCTTGGGTATCGTCGTGGACCGCCTCTGGCTCTCGGCACCGGCGGACGAAATGTCCCTCACCGCCGGCGCGATGGCCGATCAACTCGGTCTCACCCCCGAGGACGAGGCCCGACTCGTCGTGCTGCTGGACTCGCTGCACACTGAGGTCACGGCGGCCGCGGCGGCCGGGCCCGACGCGCTGCGTCGTGCGACCGACGCCGCCCACATGAGGATCGCTGCCTCTCTGCCCCCCGAATCACGCTCCGCATTCCACGGATGGATGCAGGAGCATCACGAGCACATGATGCAGCAGATGGGGATGGGGTCGATGATGCACGGCGAGCCGCCGCGGTGATGTGAGGCGGTAGGGGAAGATCCGTCAGGATCGCGGACGCCTCGGGATCGTCAGCCGCACGCCCACCGCCACGCCGCCATCGGGCGAGGACCGCAACAGAAGCGCGAAGTCCGTCGTCGGTGGCAGTGTCACCTCCTCCCAGCGCTCGCTCTGCGCAGCTATCCCCACGGCTACCCCGACGGGAATGGCCACGACGCCCCCAACGATCGCCCCGATCGCGAAGGCGCCCTCATGGCCGTCGCGACCTAACCAGCAGTCATCGCTGGTGCAGTCATAGGACAGAGCGGACGCGGCGCCCACGAGCAGCGCCCCGACACCGATCGACCCGAAGAAGCTCTTCGCGAAACTGCCGTGGGAACCGAGGCGGCGCTCGACGGTCCGGATCCGGCTCCGTTCGATGTCGATGATGACGCCGGCGTCCTCGAGACGCAGGACACCAGGCGCCATTTCGACGAGCGTGCCGGTGATGACGGTGCCGTCCGCCTGACGGACACGTAGGTCACCGTTGGGGGCCGTTTGGGCGTCGAGGCCGAGCGGAGCCAGTATCGCGATCGACGCGCCGAAGATCCAACGGGTTGTCATCGTGTCCGCTCCGGTCGATGTCGCGCCTGTCTGTGAAAGATCCCCGCGACGGGTAGGGCGAGGGATACGTCGGATGACGTAACGGGCATCTGGCGTCCGCCGACTTTCGGTTTATCTTCGGTCGATGTCGACCCCCTCCGGCCTCCCCTACGTCGAGCTGCACTGCCATTCCGGGTTCTCCTTCCTGGACGGGGCCTCGCAGCCGGAGGAGCTGGTCCTGCGCGCGACCGAGCTCGGCTACCCCGCCCTCGCGCTCACCGACCACAACGGTTTGTACGGCTCCATGGAGTTCGCGCGCACGGCCAAGGAGGCCGGCCTGCAGCCGATTACGGGGGCCGAGGTCACCCTTCGCGAGTGCTTCCCGGGTAGGGCCGAGCCGGAGGGGGGCCACCATGTCACGCTGCTCGCCGAGAACCCGACCGGATACGCCAACCTGTGCCGTCTGCTCACGGAGGCGCACATGGGCTCGGAGCGCACGGATCCGAGGCTCCCACTCGCCTCGCTGCTCGAGCGGGCCGAAGGGCTGATCCTCCTCACCGGGTGCGCTCGGAGCCCGGTGGTGGCGGCACTCGACTCCTCGGTCGCGGACGGGGAGGCATTCACGACACGCCTCGTCTCCGCATTCGGACCAGGCAGCCTCTTCGTGGAGCTCCAAGACAACGCCATCAAGGGGGACGCCACCCGCAACAAGGCGCTCGCGCGGCACGCCGGTCGGCTCGGCCTGGGAGTCGTGGCGACCGGGAACGTGCACTACCACCGCCCGGAGCGGCACCGACTCCAGGACGTGCTCGTGTCGATCCGGAGCCGAGCGACGCTCGACGGGGCGCACGGCGCACGCCGGGGGAACCGGCTCTTCCACCTGAACGAGCCCTGGGAGATGCAGCACCGTTTCGAGAGCCGCCCCGAAGCGATCACGAACACGCTGCTCATCGCGGAGCGCTGCGCGAGGTTCGACCTGACCGAGGACCTGGGGTACGAGTTCCCGGATTTCGAGGGGTCGCACCGGGGGGGAGCGCTCGAGACGCTCGCGGCCATCTGCCTCGCGAAGATCGGCGAGCTCTACCCCCCGGGAAGCACCCAGGAGCGGGA
>JBEBGN010000237.1:0-3512 GCA_040081395.1 Longimicrobiales bacterium | reverse complement strand
TCTTATTCCCGTGCCGGGGCGCGACATCATGGTCCAGGCCTGGTACCAGGGGGGCCTCTCCGTCTTCGATTTCACCGATCCCGCGAACCCCTTCGAGATTGCGTTCTTCGACCGGGGTCCGCTCAGCCAGGAGATGCTCTTTACGGGCGGCTTCTGGTCGACCTACTGGTACAATGGCCGCATCTACGGCGCCGAGATCTCGCGCGGCATCGACGTGTTCCGGCTCACCCCGAGCGAGCACCTGTCGGAAGCGGAGATCGCCGCGGCAGAACTGGTGCGCGAGGAGCAGTTCAACGCGCAATTGCAGCCGCGCTTCACTTGGCCTGCCGCGGCCCCCGTCGCCCGCGCCTACCTGGACCAGATGGTGCGGTCGGGCCGCATCCTCACCGCACGCGCGACCGAGCTCGACGCCCTGCTCGATCGGGTCGAGCGAGGCAACGTTCCCGCCGGCGAGCTGCGGCAGGCCGCAGCCCGCATCGACGCGGACGTCGCGGGGATCCGGGCCGGCACGGCCGGGGGCGATGCGGAGCGTCTGACGCGCATCGCCGAGGTGCTCCGCGGGATCGCGGGCTGACATGCCGCATCGCCTCAAGATCACGACCGAGAAGGTCGGCCTCGCCCCGGGGCACGCGGTCTTCACCGGCAAGCGGCGCCTCGAGGCCGCTCAGATCAGTTGGATGCGATTCCGCGCCGACACCGTCGAGCGCGGGAACGCACCGACTCCCGCGGACATCCCGCGCCCGGACTCGGCAGGCACCAGCGTGCTCTGGATCAACGTGGACGGGTTGCACGACGTCGACCTGGTGAAGGCAGTCGGGGAGCGGTTCGGCATGCACCCACTCTCCATCGAGGACGTGGTCAGCGTCGGGGGGCGCCCGCTCGCCGAGGCCTACGAGGATCAGGTCTTCACCACGCTGAAGATGCTCATGCTCGCGAAGGAAGGGGGCGTGGTCTCCGACCACACCTCGATCGTCTTCGGCCCGGGCTGGGTGCTGTCCTTCCAGGAGACCCCTGGCGACGTCTTCGGCAACCTGCGCAGGCGCATCGCCGATTCGAGTGCACGCGTTCGGTCACGCGGCGCGGACTATTTCTGGTACGCTCTGATCGACGCGATCGTCGATCACTACGCGTTGGTTCTCAGCACACTCGGCGCCCGCATCGAGGAGTTGGAAGAAGAAGTCTGGAGCGAGGAGCCCTCGCGCGACCTCCCCATGCGCGCGCAGGAGGCGCGACATCAACTGCTCGTCGTCCGTCGCGCGGTCCGACCACTCCGCGAACAACTGAGCCTCCTGACGGGGGACTGCCCCGCTCTCATCAGCCCTCAGACCGAACCCTTCCTGGCCGACCTCGAGACCCATCTCGCGCATCACTCCGACACCATCGACCACCTTCGCGACAGCATCACTTCCCTGCTGGAGGCACACGTGTCGATCCTCACCATGCGTGCCAACGAAGTCATGCGGGTGCTGACTGTCGTCGCGTCGATCTTCATTCCGATGACGTTCGTAGCCAGCGTGTACGGCATGAACTTCGAGTACATGCCCGAGCTGGCACATCCATGGGGCTATGCAATCACGTGGGCCGCCATGCTGGGTGTCGGCGTGGCGATGCTCGTCTATTTCTGGCGGAAACGTTGGCTCTAGTCGCGCTCTTGGTCCTCTTCATCGCTCCGGGGCTGGCCGCCGCGCAGAGCTCGCCGCAGGCGCTGCCGCTGTTTCCGCTCCCCGACGTGTCGCTCTTTCCGAACACCTCGCAGCCCTTCATGGTGTTCGAGCCCCGCTATCGGGAGATGGTGGCCGATGCGCTCGCGGGGGACAGCATCATCGGCATCGTGATGCTCGCGCCGGGGTTCGAGGCGGACTACGAAGGTCGGCCGCCGGTGGTGGCGATCGGAACGGTCGGTGTGATCGTGGGCTCCGAGCTGCTCGAGGACGGGCGCTACAACCTCATCCTGCGCGGCGTGTCCAAGTTCCGCATCCTCGAGGAGGACGACAGTCGGGTGTACCGCCTCGCACGAGTGGAGTTGGTACCGGAGAGTGTTGCCGCGGCGAACCGCCCGCTACTCACGCAGCGCAGGCGTCAAATCGAAGCAGCCGTTCGCGGCCTCTTCCCTAGCGCCCGCCTCCCCCCCGCCGCGCTATCCGACGAAGCAGCGATCGACGCGCTCGCGCTCGGGCTCCCGCTCGAGCCCCTGACGCGACAGAACCTGCTCGAAGCGAACGGCCCCTTGGAACGCGCGGCCGCACTGCTCCTGCTGTTGCGGCCGCCGGCGCGCGCCCAGTAGCGCTACCGCGTCACCCGCGCACCCACGAGCAGGCCGACCGCCGACAGGGTCGTCTGCGCGGCATTCAGGCCCAGCCTGAAGTCAGCGTCTGAGAAGGTCGTGAACACATCGATCGGCTGGTGCCAGGTCGGATTCCAACCCGCGCCCGTGTGCATGCCGCGCTCGTTCTCCCGCATGCTGATCGACGGCGTGAGATCCATGAAGGGGGTCGAGTCGGTATTGGTCATGTGCGGGCCGACGGCGGCCGGATAGTCCGTCGCATAGCGCTCGTTCGCCTCGCGGAAGAAGAACGCGAGGCGCATGGCGTCGTCGGAGCGCAGTGAGCCCGACTGGAACTCGATGTTCACGTCGGCCTCGGGGCGCTGCTCGGGGTTCCAGGTGCCGTCGGCACGGGGCATTCCGTGGTCCCACATCATCATGTCGTGCTGGATCATGCCGAGCCACTTCGGCTCCGGATCCCGGCGGTTCATCTGGCCCTGCAGGCCCGCCCGCTGCTCGACGTACGCCTGAGCGCCGTTCAGGCCCGTCTCCTCGTTGTTCCAGAGCGCAAAACGAATCGAGCGGTCGGTGACGACGTCGGGGCTCGAGAAGATGCGCGCGAGCTCCATGACCAAGGCCGTGCCCGACCCGTTGTCGTTGGCGGCCTCGCCCCAACCATGTCCATCCATGTGCGCTCCGACGATGTACATCTCGTCGGGACGCGTGGCGCCGACCTTCGTGCAGTATACCTGCGAGCGCGGCCCGTTCGTGGCAGGCTCCGAGTTCAGCTCACGCAGACGCTCGTCGGGCTGCCGCATGGGGTCGTTGTTCACGGTGGTCGGCTGGGTGACGCCGCGGTAGCGGGAGCCACCCGGCCCACGGCGCAGCTCTCCGCTCGCGATGACCGGGTTGGGAGCCAGGCGCGCTCGAGCTTGGGCGCGTGCGGCAGAGTCGGCCGGAGAGAGTTGGGGCTGAGGCGCCGGCGGAGCAGGATCGTACGTGTAGTTCAGCCGCTCGGTCGGACAGCCGTAGCTCTGGAGTTGCTGTTCGATCCAGTCGACCGCGTTGCGGTTGCGCTCCGTGCCCTGGCGGCGGTCGCCGAACTGGGTCAGCCCCAGGATCGTTTCCTTGTACCGCTCCAGGTCGAGGCGGCCGACCATGAGGGCGATCGGGTCTTGGGAGGCTGGCTGCGGTGGAAGGACCAACTGGGCCGCGACCGGCCGAGACGCGAGCGCGAGGAAAGCCGGAA
>JBEBGN010000087.1:0-13167 GCA_040081395.1 Longimicrobiales bacterium | reverse complement strand
GGAGACGGGACGCCGATCGAGGTCCTCCGGGGCGTGTCCCTGTCGCTGGCCAAGGGTGAGGCTGTTGCCATCACCGGTGTGAGCGGGGCGGGGAAGTCCACGCTGCTCCACCTCCTGGGTGCCCTCGATCGTCCGACCACCGGAGTGGTGCTCGTGGGTGGGCGGGACGTGTCACGGCTGGAGGAGGACGAGTTGGCGGCCGTTCGGAACCGCCATATCGGCTTCGTCTTCCAGTTCCATCACTTGCTGCGAGAGTTCACCGCCCTCGAGAACGTCATGATGCCCGCCCTGCTCGCCGGACTTTCCTTCGCCGAGGCGGGGGTACGGGCGAAGAAGCTGCTGGGCGAGGTCGGACTGGGGCACCGCGAGGCCCACAAGCCCCGTCAGCTATCGGGAGGCGAGCAGCAGCGGGTGGCCGTGGCCCGTGCGCTCGTCAACGAGCCCTTGGTGCTCTTGGCGGACGAGCCCTCCGGGAACCTCGACACGCAGACTGGGGCCCGCCTCCACGACGTCCTCTTCGGCCTTCGGGCCCAGCGGGACCTATCGCTGGTCCTGGTGACTCACAACGCCGATCTGGCCGGCCGCGCCGACCGGATCCTTCGGCTCCAGGAGGGACGGCTCGAACCGGGAACTCGGGTGTAGCCAGGGCCTGACGCAACAATGCTGGCTTGGCAGGACACCGAGGAAGCCGATGTCGAACATGGTCTGTGACAACTGCGGATCGACCGAGGCCGTGGTCCATCTCACGCAGATCGTCAACAACCAGATGTCGACGCACCGCCTCTGTGAGAAGTGTGCGGCGGAGAAGGGGCTCGAGAGTGCGCCTGAGCCGAGTTCGATCCCGCTGACCGACTTTCTGGCGCAGATGGGTAAGGAGCCGGTTTCCGAGGGTGACGCATCCGCGGAGCAATGCTCCTTCTGCGGGCTCACCTTCCGCGACTTCCGGGAGACGGGTCGGCTGGGGTGTCCTCATTGCTACGAGACCTATGCCTCCCACCTCCAACGCCTCCTTCGCCGCGTACACGGTAGTACACAGCACGTCGGCAAGGTCTATCTTCCGCCGGACCCTACCGCCTCCGATCTGGGGCGCCGTGTCGAGGCCCTGAGGCGAAAGCTCAACCGAGCCGTGGAAGCGGAAGACTTCGAGCGTGCGGCCCTGCTTCGCGACGAGATCAAATCCCTGGGGCCCGCGTGAGGACGGCGTGAACGAGCTTCCTGCGATTCCCGATCATGGCCTCTCCTGGCTGGAGGCGAGCGGAGATCATCCCGACATCGTCCTCTCCACCCGGGTCCGGTTGGCTCGCAATCTCCAGGGTCACGCCTTCGGCCCTCGGGCCCGCGTCAACGATCGCGAGGCCGTCTTGCGGCATTTCCGGGGATCGGTGGCCAAGCTGGACTCGTTGAAGGGAGGCACCCTGCTCGAGATCCCTACGCTCTCGCCCCGCTCGAGGAAAATCCTGCTGGAGCGCCGCCTGGTGACCCGCGACCTGCTCGGAGACGAGCAGGCAGGCCCCGCGAGAGGGGCCGCGGTGCACCTGTCCGGTGACGCACCCGTCAGCGTCATGATCAATGAGGAGGACCACTTGCGTACGCAGAGCCTCCTCTCGGGGCTCCGCATCGAGCAGGCGTGGCAGATGGTCGATCGGCTGGACGAGGAACTGGGCCGCGAGCTCCCTTTCGCGTACCACCACGAGTTCGGATTCCTCACGAGCTGTCCGACCAACGTGGGTTCGGGATTGCGTGCCTCGGTCTTCATGCACCTTCCGGGGCTCGTGCTCACCAAGGAAATCGCCAAGGTCCTCCAGGGGCTCGGGCAGGTGGGACTCACCTTCCGGGGCCTGTACGGCGAGGGCTCGGAGGTCGTAGGAAACTTCTTCCAGGTCTCCAACCAGACCACGCTCGGTAAGACGGAGGAGGATCTGGTCGACCACCTCGACCGCATGGTCCGGCAGGTGATCCAGCACGAGCTGCACGCCCGGCAGGTCCTGTTGAGGGACGCCCGGGCCGTGACCGAGGACAAGATCTGGCGGGCCTACGGGCTCCTGCGCTACGCCCGGACCTTGTCATTCGAGGAGTTGATGAACCTGCTTTCCGGCGTCCGCCTTGGGATTTCCCTGAAACTACTTCCTGGACTTCGTGTATACTCGCTCAACAAAATGATGATATTCACGCAGCCGGCGCACCTCGAAGAAGCGGCGGGGCGTGATCTGAACGGTTCCGAGAGTGACGCGCATCGCGCGGCGTATGTACGGCGTGTGCTGGCAACCGAAGGCGAGGTCATACCGGGCGATCCTGCCCACGACGAGGACGCGCCCCCCGACCGGTTCTGATGGCTATGAACTACAACTTCACCGACAGAGTGCGGAAGGTTCTGGCGATGGCCCGCGAAGAGGCCATCCGCTTGCAGCACGACTACGTCGGCACTGAGCATCTTCTCCTCGGGTTGATCCGGGAGGGGGAAGGTGTGGCGGCTGCGGTTCTGACCAACCTCAACGTCGATCTGGAGCAGATCCACGAGCGCGTCGAGGAGTCGGTGCGGAAGGGCAAGGCGACCATCGCGCTGGGCGAGCTGCCGTACACGTCGCGCGCCAAGAAAGTCCTCGAGTTCGCGATGGCCGAGGCGCGCGACTTCAATCACTCGTATGTCGGGACGGAGCACCTGCTGCTCGGGCTCCTTCGCGAAGAGAAGGGCATCGCGGCCCAAGTGCTCAACTCGCTCGGCGTCACGCTCGACGAGGCGAGGGAGGAGACCCTCAAGGTACTCGGCTCGGACGTCGCGCCTTCGGAGCCTGCAGGGATCGGCGGCGGCGGCGCGCCTGGCGCGGCCGCCAAGGCCGGAGAGAAGAAGTCCAAGACGCCGGCGCTCGACCACTTCTGCCGCGATCTGACGGAGCTCGCGCGCCAGGGCAAGCTCGACCCCACGATCGGACGCGCGTCCGAGATCGAGCGGGTGGTCGAGATCCTCTGCCGTCGCAAGAAGAACAACCCGGTCCTCATCGGGGAGCCGGGCGTGGGCAAGACCGCCATCGTCGAAGGTCTAGCGCAGCTCATCGCGGGCGGTGAGGTCACGGAAGCGCTCAAGGACCACCGCGTGCTCGCGCTCGACATGGCCGCGGTCATCGCCGGCACCAAGTACCGGGGTCAGTTCGAGGAGCGCCTCAAGGCCGTCATGAACGAGATCCAACAGAGCCAGACCGTGGTTCTGTTCATCGACGAGCTGCACACCTTGGTCGGTGCGGGCGCGGCCGAGGGCGCAATCGACGCTTCGAACATGCTCAAGCCCGCGCTCGCGCGGGGCGAGCTACAGTGCATCGGCGCGTCTACGCTGAATGAGTATCGCAAGTACATCGAGAAGGACGGGGCGCTCGAGCGGCGCTTCCAGCCCGTCATCGTCGAGCCACCGGCGGTCGAGGAGACCGTCGAGATCCTGAAGGGTCTGCGCGGTAGCTACGAGTCACACCATCGTGTGGTCATCCCCGACGAGGCATTGGAGCACGCAGCCAAGCTCGCGGATCGCTACATCACGGACCGATTCCTGCCCGACAAGGCGATCGACGTGATCGACGAGGCAGGCGCCCGGGCGCGCATCGCCAGTCAGGTGCCGCCCCCCGAGGTCGAGGAGCTGAAGGCGCAGCTCGCAGAGATCGCGGCCCGGAAGGAACAAGCGATCGGCGATCAGGACTTCGAGAAGGCCGCCGAGTTGCGCGACGAAGAGCGCGAGTTCAGCCAGACGATTCGCGAGCGTCAAGCTGCCTGGGAGGAAGAGCGGAAGCGGCACCGTCCCCAGATCACGCCCGAAGAAGTCGCGTTCATCGTCAGCCGGTGGACCGGCATCCCAGTCATGCGCATCCGCCAGACCGAGTCGGAGCGACTCGTCCATATGGAGGACGAGCTCCACAAGCGTGTGGTGGGGCAGCAGGACGCGATTCAGGCGATCAGCCGCGCCATTCGCAGGAGCCGCGCCGGTCTCAAGGACCCCCGCCGCCCCATCGGCTCGTTCATCTTCTCCGGGCCCACGGGCGTCGGGAAGACCGAACTTGCGCGCGCGCTGGCAGAGTTCCTGTTCGCCGACCGCGAAGCGCTCATCCGGGTCGATATGAGCGAGTACATGGAGAAGTTCACGGTGTCCCGACTGATCGGGGCGCCTCCCGGATACGTAGGCTACGAAGACTCCGGTGCACTCACGAAGGCCGTGCGGCGCCGCCCGTACTCCGTGGTACTGCTCGACGAGATCGAGAAGGCGCATCCGGACGTATTCAACATCTTGCTCCAGGTTCTCGACGAGGGTCACCTCACCGACAACTACGGCCGGGTGATCGACTTCAAGAACACCGTCATCATCATGACGTCCAACTTGGGTGCTCGGGACATTTCCAAGGGGCCAGGCCTCGGATTCCAGTCCGGCGACACGCAGGACAACTACGCGATGATGAAGGACAAGGTTGCCAAGGAAATCGAACGCGCGTTCAACCCGGAGTTCCTCAACCGGGTCGACGACACGATTGTCTTCCACTCGCTGAGCAAAGAAGAGATCGGCCAGATCGTGCACATCTTGATGGCCGATGTGCGCAAGCGGCTCGAGGCGGAGGGCATCACGTTGCGGCTCACCGACGCCGCGGTCGCGTTCCTCGTGCAAGAGGGCTACGACGAGAAGTTCGGTGCGCGTCCGCTTCGTCGCGCGATCCAGCGCTACCTCGAGGACCCGCTCTCCGAGAAGATTCTCCAGGCCGAGTTCAGCAACGGGGATGAAATCGAGGTCGATCGGGGTCCGGATGGCTCGGGTCTGACGCTCCAGGTGGAGTCGGCGACCAAGACGTGATGCGGCCGCTGTCATACTCGAGGCCGCAGATGTTCGCCGCGGCCCTACTCGTCTTTTTGGCCTGGGGCTCGGGGCCCACCTCCGTGGTGGCCCAGGTGCCGCGATCGGTGCAGATCGACTCGATCGTGGTCGTCGGCAATCAGCGCCTTCAGGCCGAGTCCATTGCGGGGCTCTTCGGCGTCATTCCTGGTGATGTCGTCACCGGACGCGACGTGCAGCGAGGGGTCAAGGCGATCCTGTCGAGTGGTCAGTTCCGCGACGTGGTCGTAAGGGCCCCCGAGTCGCGCCCCGGCGTGCTCGTCATCGAGGTCGAAGAGGAGCTCAGGGTCCGTCGCGTGACCATCAACGGGCTCGAGCACCTCTCGCCCGGCGTGGTACGCGACACGACGGATCTCGAGCCCGGCTTTCCGCTCAACCGCCAGAACATCTTGGATGCGCGCGCGTTCATTCGTGCCGAGCTCGCCGACGACGGGATCCCCTTCGCGCGCATCGACGATCGCCTCGAGCCGGTAGAGGGGAGCGTGACCGAGGTCGACATCGTGATCGACGTCGATGAAGGTCAGCGCGTCACCGTCGCCGACCTGGACTTCATCGGCAACGCGGGCGTGACCGACGACGAGCTGCGCAGTGCGATGGCGGTCCAGCAGGAAGGCTTCTGGTGGTTCGCCACGGGCTCGTTCAGCCAGGCGGACTTCGATAGCGATCTCGAGGCTAGCCTGCCGGGGCTCTATCGGTCGAGAGGGTATCTCGACGCGCGCATCCTTTCGGACACGGTGCTGGTGGACCCGAATACCGGAAAGGCCAGGGTCGAGGTCGCGTTGGAGGAGGGCGTCCAGTACCGGATGAACGACTTCTCCGTCGAGGGGAATGCCGTCTTCGAGGACGAAACGTTCGCGGCCCTCTTCCTGGAGCCCACTGGCGGAATATTCAGGAGCCTGGGTTTCGGTGGTACGGAGCGCACGAACGAGTCGGGGGGCGTGTTCGATGCGGAGGCGTTCGAGACCGCCCGGCAACGCGCAGAAGAGAGGTACCGGAACCAGGGCTACCTCTACATCGAGATCACGCCGATCATCGATCGTATCGAGTCGGCTGACGGTGGCCCCCCGCTCGTGAACGCGTCCTGGCAGGTGAACGAGGGTCCGCTCGCGCTGATCAACCGTGTCAACATCGAGGGGAACGAGTACACGCACGAGTGGGTGATCCGGAATCAGCTGTCGGTCATCCCCGGCGACGTATACAGCCAGGACCGCTTGCTCCAGAGCTATCAGAGTATTTCCGGTCTTGGTTTCTTCGAGACGCCGATGCCCTTCCCGGACGTGCAGCCCACCGAAACGGGCGATGTCGACATCACGTTCCGCGTCGTGGAGCGCCAGACCGGCTCCATCAATTTCGGCACATCCGTGGGAGGCGGGGTCGGACTCTCGGGTTTCATCGGCTATGAGCAGCCCAACCTGTTCGGACAGGCGAAGTCGGGGACGCTGCGCTGGGACTTCGGCCGCTTCCTGAACAGCTTCGAGGTCAGCTACACGGATCCGGCGCTTCGTCAGAGCCTGGTGTCGGGTTCGGTGTCGCTCTTCAACTCTCGCGATCGGTTCTACTCGTTCTCGTCCGGCCGCCGCAAGCGGATCGGTGCCAGCGTCCGGGTGGGCTTCCCGTGGCGCGGATCGATCTACACGCGGACGTTCGTCGGGTACTCGATCTCGCGCACCGCCTACGAGCTGTTCAGCGATGTGGACGACACATCCCTGTTCGGTCGCCCGCCTGGTGTCCAGAGCCAGGTCTCCTTCGGCGTGACCCGGCAAACGCTCGATCATCCGATCTTCCCGACCGTCGGGTCAAGGCAGAGCCTCTCCATCGAGCTGAACGGCGGTGCCCTGGGCGGTGACGGCACGTTCACACGCGTGCTTTCCGACGGGAGTTGGTGGCTGCCGGTGGGTAGGCTCGGTGGCGGTGACGACGCGCAAGGCGGGCTGCGCATGGCGCTCGGGCTCACTCTCCGCAGCGGCGCGGTCTTCGGTAACGTCGAGGCCTTCCCCTTCGATCGGTTCTGGATGGGTGGCGTCCAGTTCGGCCAGAGCCTGCGCGGCTACGACGAGACCTCGATCACCCCTCTGGGATGGTTCGCGGAACTGGCACCGGATATCAGCGACATCCAGCGCCTGGGTAACGCCTACTTCAGCATGACCGCGGCGTATGCGCTTCGCCCCAGTGACCAGATCTCCCTGAACGTCTTCTATGACGCCGGCAACGTCTGGGCCCAGCCGAGCGACTTCGATCCGACGCGGCTCTTCCGCGGCGCAGGGTTCGGCGTCCAGTTGGTGACGCCGTTCGGGCCCATCGGCCTCGACTATGCCTACGGATTCGACAAGGCCGAGCCCGGTTGGCAGCTCCACTTCCGGATGGGCGCCGGGAATTGACGAATCAGCACCGGAACCCGGGAACAAGCCCTTCCTTCTCGACTACGATTCACCGCAGCGACCCGTTGCCACCGGCGTCAGGCCGATTCGCGCGGGGGACATACACGACACGGAGTAGGACCATGCGTAGCTCAATCGCGATCCTCGCGCTGGCGTGCGCCCTCACGGCTGGATCGGCCGAAGCGCAGACGCTCAAGATCGGATACATCAACTCGCAACAGATCCTGGCGAGCTCGACCGAGGCAGCTGCCGCGCAACAGCAATTCGATCGCGAGATGCAGGGATACCAGGCCGAAGTGCAGCAGATCGAAGAAGAGATCACTGGCATGCAGCAGAGCCTCGAGCAGCAGCAGCTGACACTCTCCGCCGAGGCGAGGGCGACCCGCGAGCAGCGCATTCAGGCGAGGCTCCAGGAGTACGAGAGCCGCACCCAACAGCTCCAGCAGTTGGCCGAGCAGCGTCAACGTGAACTGGTGCAGCCGGTCATGGACCGCATCACGGTCTTGATCGAAGCCGTGCGGGAAGAGGGGCAGTACTCGCTGATCCTCGACGTTGCCGCAGGCGCCATCATCGCGGCGGATACCACGCTCGACCTGACTCCGGAAGTGATTCGGCGTCTGGGCGTCGTGCCGGCCGCAACGGCGCCGCGTTAGACGGTCGGGAGTACCATCGCCAGTGCCCAAACGGGGCCCACGTCGCAGCGCGACGTGGGCCCCTCTTCACATCGGGAGGTAGGCATGAGCCGAGCAGCCCCTGAACGGCGCGGCGCGGCGCTCACCCTGCGGGAGGTTGCCGAGCTGGTGGGCGGGCGCCTCGACGGCAACGCGGGCGCGCTGGTCGATGGAGTGGCTCCCCTGGAAGAGGCTGGCCCTGACGACCTGGCCTTCTTCGCGGCGAAGCGGTACGCGAAGCATCTGCCTGCTTCACGCGCCGGGGCGTATCTGGTGGAGACCGCGCTCGAGCCTCTACTGCCACGAGGGGCGGCCCGTGTGGTGGTGGACGCGCCGCACGCGGCCCTCAGGACATTGCTCCTGCATTTCGTCCCCCCGTCAACGGACGTCGCCGAAGTGCATGCGACCGCCGTGATCGGTCGCGGCACGCGCATCGGCTCCGGAGTGCACGTGGAGCCGTACGCCGTGATCGGCGACGGTGTCACGATCGGCGACGGAGCCCGCATCGGCGCACACTGCGTGCTCGGCCCCCGCACCTCAGTGGGCGCACGAACCGTGCTGCACCCGCACGTGGTCACCTACGCGGACACGGTGGTCGGTGCGGACGTGATCCTGCATGCGGGTGTGCGGGTCGGCTCCGACGGCTTCGGCTACACGACCGTCGACGGGATCCATGTGAAGATGCCGCAGGTGGGGCGCGCGGTGGTCGAGGACGGCGTCGAGGTCGGGGCCAACAGCACCATCGACCGCGGCTCGCTGGGAGACACTGTGGTCGGGCGCGGCGCGAAAATCGACAACCTCGTGCAGATCGCGCACAACGTGCGCGTCGGGGCTGCGACCATGATCGCCGCGCTGGTGGGGATCGCGGGCTCCACGCGCATCGGGCGGGGTGTCTGGATCGGGGGGAGGGCCTGCGCCGCGAACCACCTGGAGATTGGGGACGGCGCGCGGGTCACATTCGGCAGCACAGTGCTGCGCGACGTGCCGGCCCAGGAAACCGTGACGGGGTATCCGGCGCGCCCGCACCGGGAGCAGCTGCGCGCGCAGGCCCTCAGCCATCGGCTTCCGCACCGTGTGGAACGACTGGAGGGAGCGGTGGCGACCCTCCGCGCCGACGTCCAGGGCATTGGTTAGCTTTGACCTCCATGAGCCCGAAGCAGCGTACGATCTCCCGGGAGATCACCGTCGAGGGCGTGGGCCTCCACTCGGGTGAGGCCACGTCGTTGACCTTTCGTGCCGGGCAGCCCGGCAGCGGCCGCCGCTTCAGGCGGACGGATCTCGCGGGTTCACCCGAGATTCCTGCCGATCTCGCGCACGTGCGGGGCACCGAGCTGGGCACCACGCTCGGTTCCGGGGAAGCCACGGTGATGACCGTCGAGCACCTCATGGCGGCGTTGTCGGCGCTCGACATCGACAATGTGGTCCTGGACCTCCACGGACCCGAGGTACCCGTCCTGGACGGCTCCTTCGCCCAGCACATGACCGCGCTCACCGACGCACGGCCGCTCGAGCAAGATGCCGATGCCCGGGTGCTCACCGTCGCAGAGCCCATCGCCGTCTCGGGAACCGAGGGGCAGTCCTACGTGGCGACGAAGGGGGACGGGCTCAGGGTGTCGGCGACCATCGACTTCGCCCATCCGACCATCGGTCGCCAGTTCGGGTCCTTTCAGGGAAGCGGGGAAGCCTTCCGTTCGGACGTGGCGTCGGCGCGCACCTTCGGTTTCGCTGCGGATGCGGAGGCGTTGAGGGCGCGTGGGCTCGCACGGGGTGCGTCCCTGGAGAACACGGTGGTGCTCGATGAGAAGGGCTTGATCAACCCACCCCTCCGCTTCGCCGACGAATTCCTACGCCACAAGGTCGGCGACCTTATGGGCGACCTCGCCCTCGTGGGGGCGCGGCTGCGCGCGCACGTCGTGGCCGACCGACCCAGCCACAAGGGGAACATCGCGTTGGCGCATGCGCTGGTGGCGCAGGCCCGGCAGGCGAATCGCGCGCCCCTGCTCGATGCGGCGCGCATCATGCAGTTCCTTCCGCACCGCTACCCGATGCTGCTCGTGGACAGGATCACCGAGCTGGAGGAAGGGAAGCGGATCGTCGGCATCAAGAACGTCACGATCAACGAGCCCTTCTTCCAGGGTCACTATCCCGGCCACCCGATCATGCCGGGTGTGCTGATCGTGGAGGCGATGGCGCAGGTGGGCGGGCTCCTACTGATCCAGCAGCTTGGTGACGCGAACGACAAGGTCGTCTACTTCATGACGATCGATAACGTGAAGTTCCGTCGCCCCGTCCTGCCCGGGGATACGCTGGTCTTCGAGCTCGAGGTGCTCCAGCTGCGGCGAGGGGTGTGCAAGATGCGGGGCGAGGGTCGCGTGGAGGGCAAGGTCGCTGCCGAGGCGGAGTTCATGGCGAGCATCGTGGACAAGTGAAGATCGACGAGGGGCGCGTGGACACGCGTGGCGCGACCCTGATCCACGCCACGGCGATCGTGGATCCGGGTACGGAGCTCGGAGAAGGCGTGACGGTCGGCCCCTGGGCGCTCATCGGCCCCGGCGTTCGCGTGGGTGCCGGCACCGAGATCGGTCCGCGCGTACTCATCGAGCGGGACACCGTCATCGGTCAGGACTGTCGCTTGGCGAACGGAGCCGTGCTCGGCACGGATCCTCAGGATCTCAAGTATGCGGGGGAGCAGTCGACACTCGAGGTGGGGGACCGCACCGTGGTGCGCGAGTTCGCCACGCTGAATCGGGGAACGGCCGCGTCAGGGCGCACGGTGGTCGGTGCGGATTGCCTTCTGATGGCGTATTCGCATGTCGCGCACGACTGCGTGATCGGCAACCATGTGGTGCTCGCGAACTCCGTCAACATGGGTGGCCACGTGCTCATCGAGGACTGGGTGATCGTCGGGGGGCTCACGCCGATCCATCAGTTCGTGCGCATCGGCGCGCACGCCTTCGTAGGCGGTGGATCTCGTGTGCCCCAGGACGTGCCGCCGTATTGCCGAGCCGCCGGGAATCCGCCGCAGCTCTACGGGCTGAACACGGTGGGATTGGAGCGCAGGGGGCTCTCCGAGGAGGTACGCCGGGCGCTCAAGCAAACCTACCGGCTACTTTTCCAGGGCACGGAAAACCTGTCGGCAGCTCTCGATCGCGCGGAACGTGAGGTTGTCGGCATTCCCGAGGTGAAGCACCTCATCCAGTTCGTTCGGTCCAGCGAGCGGGGCGTAACGACCTAACGAGGTGGGTCCGCATGTCGCTCATTCGACAGCGTAAGCTGCGGAAGAAGAACTTCATCGACGCGCGTCGGGGCATGCCCATGGCGAAGCTCGTCACCCTTCTGGTCATCACGGTCGGGGCGATCTGGTACTTGGGTTGGCGCTTCTGAAGGGATCGAGCGTACTGCTGTTGGCCGGCGAGGCGTCTGGAGACGCCTACGGTGGGGCGCTCGTCGCGGAACTGCGGGCCCGACGCCCCGATCTCCGCTTCGTGGGGATCGGGGGGCCTCGTATGCGTGCGGCCGAGGTCGAGCTGCTCGCCGATCTCGACGCGCTCGCCGTCATGGGCTTCGCAGAGGTTCTTCCGCGGCTACCGTTCTTCTGGAAGCTCGAGCGGCGGTTGGTCGAGAGGCTCCGAGGCGGGGACGTGGGCCTCGTCATCCCCATCGACTATCCCGGACTCAACCTTCGCATCGCGCGCGCAGCGCATCGCTGCGGCGTGCCCGTGCTCTACTACGTGGCTCCGCAGGTGTGGGCGTGGCGCCCCGAGCGCGCGCGCACCCTGGCCGAGGTGACCGACCTCGTGGCTGCGATTCTCCCCTTCGAGCCGAATGTCCTCGGTCGCCACGGCGTGCGCGCGAGCTTCGTGGGCCACCCGTTGCTCGACTTCGAGGGAGAGCCGCGCTCGAGCCGCGAGTCGTTCTGCGAGCGCTGGGGCTTGGATGCTGGGCGGTCCTTGCTGGCGCTCTTTCCCGGTTCGCGCGCCCAGGAGATCGATCGCCACCTACGCGTGTTCGCCGAAGCCGGACGGATCGTCGAGAAGGCCCGGCCCCACGTGCTGCCGGTGATTGCGCGTGCGCCTGGCCTTTCCGCCTCCGCCTACGAGCGTGAGGGTCACCCGGTGGTCGACGATGGCAGGGGTCTCTTGCAGCACGCGCGCGCGGCGCTGGTGAAGTCCGGCACGACGACGCTCGAGGCCTCGCTCGCGGGCACACCCACTGTGGTGGCCTACCGCACCAGCGCGGTGACGTGGGCGTTGGCGCAGCGGCTGGTTCGTGTACCCCATATCGCGCTCCCGAACCTGATCGCAGACGACAGGATCGTGCCGGAGCACCTGCAAGATGCTGTGACGCCGACCCGGCTCGCGGAGGATCTACTGGCCCTCCTCGACGAGGGGGACGCGCGGGTGCGGCAACTGGACGGATTCGCGCGCGTGCGCACCTCGCTCGGAAGCCCTGGCGTGTCGGGCCGCGTGGCGGATCTGGCGGTGGGGCTCCTGGAGGCGCGCTCGTGAGTCGGATGGGCTTCGCGCTCGCCGGCGTGGCCGGCGCGGCGATCGTGCGCACGCTGTTCGCCACCACGCGCGTGGAGCGTGTGCACCATGAGCGGCTCGAACACTTTCGACGGCGCGGTGAGCCGGTGATCTTCGTCTTCTGGCACGGGCACCTCCTGCCGCTCGTGCACTACCACCGCAGGGAAGGGATCGTGGTGCTGGTGAGCGAGCACTCGGACGGCGAGTACATCGCGCAGATCCTGCATCGATGCGGGTTCGGAACGGCACGTGGATCGAGCACGAGGGGTGGCGCGCGGGGGCTCCGCGAACTGGTGCGCGCTGCCCGCGCAGGCAAGGACTTGGCGGTCACGCCCGATGGCCCGCGCGGTCCACGACACGAGGTGAAGGTGGGTGCGCTCGCCGCCGCCCAGATGACGGGGCTGCCACTCGTCCCCATGGCGGTGAGCGCTTCCTCGGCGTGGACCCTCGCGAGCTGGGACCGTTTTCTGATTCCGAAGCCCTTCTCCACGGTGCGCATCGAGTACCTGCCGCCCCGCTTCGTGCCTCGCGATGCCTCTCGGGAGCAGTTGGAGGCGCTCGCTGCTGGCCTGGCTTCCGACCTGGGGATGGGCGCGGCGTGAGGGCGGGCTTAGAGCGCTTCGCCCGGAGGTGGTGGAGCGGCGAGTTGGGTGTGGCTGGCGAAGCGCTGGGACTCCTGAGCGCGCCCGCGTCATGGATCTGGAGTGGGGCCACGCGGGTCCGTGCGCGGGCAA
>JBEBGN010000086.1:0-13284 GCA_040081395.1 Longimicrobiales bacterium | reverse complement strand
GGGCGGGGGTGACCGTCGCGATATTCAGGTCATGATCCCCGACGACATGGTGGCGGAGGTCCGCTCACGCGCCGACATCGTCGACGTGGTCGGGGAGTTCGTCGCGCTCAAGAAGTCCGGCCGCGAGTACAAGGCGAACTGCCCCTTCCACGAGGAGCGCACACCCAGCTTCTACGTCGTTCCCGACAAGGGCTTCTTCAAGTGCTTCGGCTGCGGGAAGTCCGGCGACGTCTTCGCCTTCGTGATGGAGAAGCAGGGGATGGACTTCGTGGAGGCGGTGAAGCATGTCGCCGCGAGGTCGGGCGTGGAGGTTCGGGAAGTGAGGCGCGGGGCCTCGGAGGAAGACCCGCACCGGGCCCTCTACGAGATCAACGCGTTCGCGCGCGACTGGTTCAGGCGCCAGCTCACCGACGAGAAGGTAGGGGAGCGTGCGCGCGCGTACCTCGAGGGTCGCGGCGTCGGGCCGGAGGTGGCGGAGCGATTCGGGCTGGGGTATGCCCCCGACGAGTGGAGAGGGCTCCGCGAGGCGGCTGCGACGCACGGGCTCGACGAGTCCGCCATGCTCGAAGTGGGGCTGCTCGGGAAGAGCGAGAAGTCGGACGAGCCCTATGACCGGTTCCGCGATCGCATCGTCTTCCCCATCGAAGGGCTCTCGGGGCGTGTGATCGCGTTCGGCGGGCGCATCCTCAAGGACTCGAAGGACGCGCCGAAGTACCTGAACTCCCCGGAGACGCCGATCTTCCAGAAGGGGCAGAACCTCTACGGCTTGTCTTGGGCACGCCACGCGATCCGCAAGGAGGAGCGCGCCCTCGTCGTCGAGGGGTACATGGACGTCGTTTCGGTGGCTGCGCGCGGCTTCGAGAACGTGGTGGCGCCGCTCGGGACCGCGCTCACGCGCGAGCAGGCGCACCTCTTGGCCAAGTACTGTCCTCGCGTGCTCCTCCTCTTCGACTCGGATGCCGCCGGCCTGAAGGCCACGTTCCGCGCCGCCGATGTGCTCCTCGAGGAGGGTCTACACGCGGCGGTTGTCACACTGCCGAAGGGAGAGGACCCGGACACGGTCGTCCGCCAGGAGGGCCCGGAGGCGCTGCGGCGTTATATGGATGACGCGCTCGACGTGCTCGACCGGAAGCTCCAGATCCTCGAGCAGAAGGATTTCTTCTCGTCGATCGAGCGCACCCGGGACGCGGTCGACCGGCTCCTGCCGACGCTGCGAGCGGCAGCGGATCCCACACTCAGGGACATCTACGTGGACAAGGTCGCCAAGCGCACGGGGGTGCGGCGGGAGACCCTCGAGGCCGAAATGAGGAAGACCCGGCGCCGGCCGGGCCCATCCGGCGAACCGCCGCCCTCGGTCGCGCCCACGCGGGGCTCGTCTCCGTCCCGGCAGGGGTCGGGGGCCGAGCGGAAACTGCTCATGATGATGCTTCGAGGGGTCGAGTGGGTCGAGCGGGCGGGGGAGTTGATTTCAGCGGAGGACTTTGACGATAGGCACCACCGGGCCATCTTTGGGGCGCTTCTCGACGACCCCGAGTTGCGAGTTCCTCCGTCCTCCATGGACCCCGTGGCGGCGAAGCGGCTCGACGAGATCCTGTCCGACCAGGAAGAGTTCGCACACGGGATCGAGATCTTCACGGATGCGGTGCGACGCATGAAGGTGTCCACGCTCAATCGACGGATCGATGCGCTCGGGGATCTCCGCAGGTCCACGACGAACGATGGGGAGCGCTTGAGGTTGGAAACCGAGAGGAAGAAGTTGATCGAGGAGCGCCGTGAGCTCGATCCGCCGATCGGGCGTCCGCGACATGCGGAGCTCGAGGCCTGAGCCCGACAGAATCGGGATGGGAACGTGAACAAAGGGAGCCGATGACGGAGCAGCGTGGCACCGATCTGAAGGAGCTGCAGAAGCTCGACCTTCGCATTGCCGAGGCGCGCCAGCGCATCGCCGGGTTCGACCCCCTGTTGGCCGAGGCCGAGGAGCCCGCGCTCCTGCTCGAGAGCGAGGTGGGCACTGCGCGTACGCGCCTGCAGGAGCTCAAGTTGGAGGAGCGGAGGCTCGACTTGTCGTCCGAGGAGAAGCGCACCCGGAACAAGCGTCTCGAGGAGCGGCTCGGTTCCGTTCGGAATCTCCGCGAGGAAGCCGCGGTGAGCGCGGAGCTCGAGATGGTGAAGCGCTCGCTCCAGAACGACGAGCAGGAGATGCTCAGCCTGATCGACCAGCTACGGAAGATCGAGGAACGTCTCGGCGAGTTGGAAGTGAATTACAAGGAAGCTGCTGAGCGCGTGGGGCCGAAGCGGGAGGCTCTGCTCGCCGAGCGCACCGAGGCACAGCGGGATCTCGAGTCGATGCGTGCCGAGCGAGCGCGCTTCGTCGGCAGTGTGAACACCGCCGAAATGAGGACCTACGACGCCATCCGCGCGGGTGGACGTCAGGTCGCTGTGGCCGACCTCACGGAGGACGGTGCATGCGGCCACTGCTACGGCATGGTGCCACTGCAGCTTCGGAACGAGATCCGGCATGGCCGAGGGCTCAACCGCTGCGAAGCGTGCGGTGTGATCCTCACCGCCGCGACGCCCGAAACGGCTGCGACCGGGGGCCAGGGGGCGTAGTTGAAGTCGACGGGTGAGGGCCGGTCCGCGACCCGCCTCCGCCCGCCCGACCCCCTCTGGCGCGAGCCCACGCGGCCGGATCCGTCCGTCGTCCAGGAACTGACGGCGGGGCTCAGGCTGCCCACTCCGCTCTGCGAGGTCCTGGCGGTGCGCGGGACCACTGCGGTCGAGGACGCCAAGCGCTTTCTGCGTCCCCGCCTCGACCAGCTGCACGACCCGGCCACCCTCGCCGACGGTACCCGCGCCGCGCAGCGCATCGCGCGAGCGATCCAGGTCGGGGAGCGGATCCTGGTGCACGGCGACTACGACGTGGACGGCATCTGCGCCACCGCGCTCTACACGCGCTGGCTGCGCTCGCTGGGTGGGGCGGTGGTACCGTTCACGCCGCACCGCCTGCGAGATGGGTACGACTTCTCGGAGGCCGGGCTGGCCGCGGCACGCGAGTCCGTCTGTAAGCTGATCGTCACGGCCGACTGCGGTACGCTGGCTCACGAGACGATCCTGCGGGCGCGAGCATGTGGCATCGACGTGATCGTCACGGACCACCACACGGTGGGTGCGGAGCTGCCCGACGCGCTCGCGGTGGTGAACCCGCGGCGACCGGATTGCCCGTACCCGGAGAAGGGACTGTGCGGCACCGGGATCGCCTACAAGGTCTGTGGGCTCGTCGGGACCGTGCTCGGTGCGGCGCCCGGGGCGCTCGAGGAGCACCTCGACCTCGTGGCTCTCGCTACCATCGCGGACCTGGTGCCTCTCGTGGGGGAAAATCGCGTGCTGGTTGCGTACGGCCTCCGTCGCCTCGCCGCCAGCTCGACTCCCGGAGTGCGGGCGCTTCTCGCCGTGAGCGAGGTCGCGCCCTCCGAGATCACCGCGGGGAAGGTGGGCTTCGTGCTCGCACCGCGGATCAACGCCGCCGGTCGGATCGGGGACTCCGCCGACGCCCTCCGCCTCCTGCTCACGGATGACGAGGCCGAGGCGCGCAGCCTCGCGGAAGCTCTCGATCGCACGAACCGGGCGCGCCGGGAGGAGGACACGCGCACCCTCGAAGAGGCGCTCGAGATGGTCGCCCGCGAGTACGATCCCGACGCGGACTTCGGGGTGGTGTTGGCCTCGGAGGGCTGGCACCCGGGCGTCATCGGCATCGTTGCTTCGCGCGTGGTCGAGGCGATCCACCGGCCCGTGGTCCTCATCGCGCTCGAGGGGGACGGGGGGAGGGGGAGTGCACGTTCGATCCCGGGCCTCCACCTCTTCGAGGCGCTCAACGAGTGTGCACCTTACTTGCGTCGCTTCGGCGGACATCGTCAGGCTGCGGGCATGGACGTTGCGCGGGGGGCGCTCCCCGACTTCCGCCGTGCCTTCAACCAGGCGGCGCGGGCGCGCCTCGGACCCGACGACCTCCGGCCGGCCCTGCGTCCCGACCTGGCGATCGAGCTGGCTGCCGTGGATGCCGAGCTGACCCACTGGCTCTCCTACCTCGGGCCCTACGGGATCGGGAACCCGGGGCCCCTGTTCCTGGCGCGCGGTGTGGCGCTCGATCGGCCGAAGGTCGTGGGGGACGGCCACCTCAAGGTTGCGCTCTCCAAGGAGGGGAGCCGACTCGATGCGATCGGCTTCGGGCTCGCCCAACGACACGACCCGTCGACGCTCGCCCAGGGTCCCCACGACGTGCTCTTCCGACTAGAGCTCAACGAGTGGCAGGGGGTCCAGCGTCCGCAGGCCAAACTGGTCGACCTACGACGGACCGTCACCGCGTGAGGATCATTGCGGGGCGGTGGAGGGGGCACCGCCTGAAAGCGCTCCACGGGCGCGATGTTCGTCCGACCTCCGATCGGGTGCGCGAGGCCTGGATGTCCGCTTTGGGCGTGCGCGTCGAGGGCGCTCGAGTGGTGGATCTCTTCGCCGGGTCGGGTGCGCTCGGCCTCGAGGCGCTGAGTCGGGGGGCCGAGTCCGTCCTGTTCGTGGACCGCGCCCGCGGAGCGTTGCAGCTCCTGCGCGCGAACATCGAGCTGCTGGGTGCTGGTTCTGAGTGCCGGGTCCGTGATGCGGACGTCTTCCGCTTCCTCGAGGCACTCGAAGACCCCTTCGACCTCGCCCTGGCGGATCCGCCGTACGCGCGGGGGGAGGACCAGCGCTTGGTCGACCTCTTCCTGAAGCGACCCTTTGCCAAGGAGCTCTGGTTGGAGCATCCTTCGCGTGAGTCCCTTCAGCTTCCAGAGTCCGCGCGGACCCGTCGCTATGGCGACACCGCGCTGTCGACGATCCCCCGTCCCGTCCCGGAGGAAGAGGTCCCATGAAGCGACCCCGTCCGATCGTGGCTCTGTATCCCGGATCGTTCGATCCCATCACGAACGGCCACGAAGACCTCGCGCGGCGCGCGCTCAGCGTGGCCGATCGACTCATCGTGGCGGTTGCCGCCACGTCGACGCACGACAAGCAGGGCCTGTTCAGCATCGCCGAGCGAGTGGCGCTGATCCAGCAGGTCTTCGCGGACGAGGACAGGATCCAGGTGAAGTCGTTCGAGGGCCTGCTGGTCGACTTCGCCAAGAGGGAGGGCGCGCCCCTGGTCGTTCGCGGCCTGCGGGCCGTTTCGGACTTCGAGTACGAACTCCAGATGGCCCAGATGAACCAGGAGCTCTGGCCGGAAATCGAGACGATCTTCCTGGTCCCCGACGTCCGCTACTCCTTCCTCTCCGCCTCTCTGGTCCGGGAGGTGGCCCGCCTGGGGGGGGACGTCTCCAAGCTCGTCTCCAAGCCGGTTTTCAAGCAGGTCAAGAAGAAATTGGGGGGTCGGTAGTAGGCGGGTTTCCTTGCTCCCCCAAACGTTCCCTTTTTACTATTCAGGACGCCGATCGGATCATCCCGACGCCCTTTTGGGCGCGGGGGCCGACCTTCGACCTGCGCCAGGAGCATCATGGGCTTTCGGGTTCTGCAGAATGGTGAAGTCACCCTCGTCGAGGTCGAAGGCCAGCTCATCGTCGGGAACCGACAGGAACTCAAGCAGCAGGTGCTGGATCGCCTGGACAAGGGCGACCGCAAGTTCGTGATCGATTTCGCGAACACCGGCTACATCGACTCCTCGGGGCTCGGCGTCCTGGTGAGCCTCTCCAAGAAGATCCGTGAGCAGTCGGGCGAGTTGCGCCTCTCCAGCCTCAACGAGGATCTCCGTACGCTCTTCGAGCTGACGAAGCTCGATACGCTGTTCCGCATCGCGGATACGAAAGAGAAGGCCCTCGAAGGGTTCTGAGGCTCCAGGTCATGGCGATGGATCCGCATCAGGCGAACGACGACCTCGTTCTCGAGTTGCCGACGGACGTCCGTTCCATCGAGCATGCCGTGGAGTACGTCATCGGCCGCTGTCCCAAGTGCGCCGAGGAAGCCCGCCGCCTCAACCTCAATCTCCGAGTGGGCCTCACCGAGGCGCTCTCCAACGCGATGCTCTACGGGAACCACCGCGATCCGACCAAGCGTGTGCTGCTCGAGATCGCGTTCCTGCAGGAGTGCATCGAGGCCCGTGTCACCGATCAAGGTGACGGCTTCGACCCCGCATCGGTTCCCGATCCCACCACGCCCGAGAACCTGACCCGCGCGTGTGGCCGTGGCCTCTTCCTGATGCGGAAGCTCATGGACGAGGTCCGATTCAACGACCAGGGCAATCAAGTGACCCTCGTCCTCAAGTTGGAGCCGGGCGGCCTGGAGGGCGGCGCCCAGGCGTGAGCACCCCGGGCCGGCTCGTCCTCGGGGCGCTGCCGGATCCGGTTCTGAGGACCCTGGCGGACTTCGAGAAGTCGTTCGGCGCAGTCGTGCGCCTGAGCGTTCCCGCGGGGGAGTCCGGAGCCGCGGATGAGGTGTTCTACGCCACGCGTGCCTACGACGCCACCTCGACCGACGCGCCGAGCAAGGGCACGCTCACCGTACCGGACGGCGCGACCCTCGAGGTGCAGGTGGCCCGTGCGGAGGGTGCGTCCACCGCGGCCGTGTGTTCATCCCTCACGGCCCTGCTCAGGCTCGCGTTCGAGTCGGCGCGCGAGATCCAGTTCTTCACGTCCGAACTCTCCGAGCGCTTCGAGGAGATCAATCTCCTGTACTCGATCAGCGAGACGCTCGGCTCGACGCTCGACATGGACAGTGGAGCACGGAAGATCCTCGGGGAGGTCCGCGACGTGCTCGGAGCGAAGCGGGGATCGCTCTGGGTGCACAAGAGCGAGGACGATCGCCTGCACATTGCGGCCGCAGTCGGCGACGACGGTCGCGTCGACCCCCTGGATCCCGACGACCCCGACGCCATCACGTCGATGGTGTTCCGAGAGGGGCGGGCCATCATTGCGTCGCGGCGGCCGAGCGGTCCCGGCCGGCAGGCGACCGGTCCGGACGACTCGTTTCTCTCGGTGCCGATCCGGTATTCCCCCGGCTCGGGCCAATCCCGGACCGTCGGCGTGATCAACCTGATCGGTCGCCAGGACGGGAGCCGCTTCAGCACCGCCAACCAGAAGCTGCTCACCGCCATCGCCTCGCAGGTCGGCGCGGCCATCGAGAACAACCGGCTGGTGCGCGAGAGCCTCTCGAAAGAGCGCATGACGCGCGAAATGGAGCTCGCCCACGACCTCCAGATGAAGCTGCTGCCCGTCGCCGAGAAGTTCGCGGCCGCCGAGGCGGCCGCGCGCGTCCAGCCGACCCAGCAAGTGGGAGGCGACTTCTATCAGCTCTTCGAGCTTCCGGGGGGACGCATCGGGGTGATGCTCGGGGACGTGTCCCTCCACGGATTCCCTTCCGCGCTCATCATGACCCTGACCATGAGCGCTGCCGGGATCATTACCCGCGAGTCGGACTCACCCGCCGAGGTCATGCGGAAGCTCGATGACGCGCTCGCGGACGAGCTCTCCTCCACCGAGATGTACCTGACCGCCATCTACGTGGTCATCGACCCCGCCGCCGGCACCCTCGTCTACTCGAACGGGGGCCATCCGCACGCCTTCGTCGTTCGCGCGGACGGATCTGCGGACCGGCTCACGGCGACCGACCCTCCCATGGGATTCGCGGGCCCGGAGTCCTACCGAGAGGAGACGGTGTCATGGAATCCTCAGGGAGACGTGCTGCTGCTCTTCACGGACGGACTGCCGGACTCCCTGACGGGGCTCGATCGGCTCGGTGCCGAGCGGCTCCTGATCGACACCGTGACCCGCAACCGCCGGCAGCCCGTGCGCGAGATCGTCGACGCGCTCTTCGACCTTGCCTCCGGCCGTGAGCCCTCTCCCCTCGGGGACGATCGTACCGCGCTCGTCCTGCGGAACCGGGGCTAGCAGGTCGCTGAAGTGCCCGAACACCGGTCGCGCGCCAAACGCTCCCTGGGGCAGAACTTCCTCGTAGACGAGAACCTCCAGAGGAAGATCGTCAACGCGCTGGGCGCGGGCCCTGCCGACGAGGTGCTCGAGATCGGTCCGGGGCGGGGCGCGCTCACGCGTCACCTAGTGGGTCGAGTCGGCAGATTGATCGCGGTCGAGCTGGACGACGAACTCGCGGCTGCCCTCAGCGAGGCCTACGCGGGCCGTGACGATGTTCGCATCGTGCACGCCGATGTGCTCGACGTCGGCCTCGAGATGCTGACTACGTCGCCGGGTGCGTTGAAGGTGGTCGGCAACATCCCCTACAACATCACCACCCCCATCCTCTTCCACCTGCTGGAGCGTCCTCGCCCGCGTGAGATCGTCCTCATGGTGCAGGACGATCTGGCCGACCGCATCGTCGCGCCGGTGGGCACCAAGGAGTACGGAGCGCTGTCCGTCGGGGTGCGGTCGGTGGCCCAGGTCGAGCGGCTTTTCAAAGTGGGTCGAGGCGCCTTCCGTCCGGTCCCGGGCGTGGATTCCTGCGTGATCCGGATCCGGCCGACCGTTCCCGAGCCTTTGACCGCGGCCGAGGAGGGACGGCTGCGCCATCTGGTGCGGGCGGCGTTCCAGTGGCGTCGCAAGCAGCTGCGGAAGATCCTGCGCGACCATCCGGACCTGGCACTTCCGGAGGGGGCGGTCGAGGCCACCGCGGCCCGATTGGGATTCGATCCGGAGGACCGGCCCGAGCGGCTCACTCCGGACCAGTTCGTGCGACTCGCGGCCGCGTTGCCCTAGGTCCGACGGCGGTCTTAGATTTTGTGACGCTTTTCACAAGCGGCGTAGCTCTAGCTGCTTCGACCCCTTCGCGCCCCCGTGTCGAGACGCATTCCGGCGAGCACGATCCGTCGCCTATCGCATTATCTGCGGTCCCTCGAGGACATCGAGGACGAGGGCCGCGAGACGGTCTCGAGCGAGGAGCTCGCGGACCGGGGGCAGACCACGGCGGCCCAGGTCCGGAAGGACCTCTCGCACTTCGGCTCCTTCGGCAAGCGCGGACTGGGCTACCGCGTCGACGAGTTGCGCGGCCGACTGCGCCAGATCCTCGGGGTCGACCGCGTCTGGAAGGTCGGGCTCATCGGCGCCGGGCGTATCGGGTCGGCGCTCTTCGAGTATCCCGCGTTCGAGTCGCGAGGCTACGAGTGTGTGGCGATCGTGGACGCAGACCCCGAGAAGATCGGTGCGCTCTGGGGCGCGCTGCGTATTCGCCCGCCGGAGGAGATCGAGTCGCTCATCGAGTCGCTCGGCATCGAGCTCGTGATCCTGGCGGTGCCAGCGCAGGCCGCGCAGCAGATCACGGACCGTGCCGTGCGCGCGGGCATCAAGGGCATCCTCAACTTCGCGCCGATCCGTTTGAAGGTGCCGCCGCACGTCGCCGTCGAGGACGTGAACCTCGTCATGCAGCTCGAGGCGCTCTCGTTCGCGATCACGCAGCGGGGCCTGGGGGAATAGCTACGGGGCGCGACGCCTCGTTGGTGCGACGCGCGGCCGAGGTATTGGCCGCAGGACCCAAGCACACCCTCGAACTGGCGCGCGAAGTGCTCGGCTTGGCCGGACACGACGGCGCGGCCTCGGCCGCGGTGTTCCAACTGCTCGGCACCGACCCGCGCTTCCAGGTGGACGGCGGCGGGGTCTGGCTTCTCGACGAGACCGCGGCGCCGCTCGGCGCTCCTCTCTCCGAGGTGCCCTTCGCCGTGGTGGACGTCGAGACCACGGGGCGGGGGTCCTGGCTCGGGCACCGCATGATCGAGATCGCGATCGTCGAGGTGCGCGGTGGCACCATCATCGACCAGTACGAGACGCTGCTGAACCCCGGCCAGCGCATTCCTGGCGAGATTGCCTCGCTCACGGGCATCACCTCCGCGATGGTGACGCAGGCGCCCTACTTCGAGCACGTCGCTGACGACGTGGCCGAGCGCCTGAAGGGCCGCGTCTTCGTGGCGCACAACGCCACCTTCGACTGGTCGTTCGTGTCCTCCGAATTGGTGGCCGCGCTCGGAGACGCGCCCGACCTGACACGGCTGTGCACGGTCAGGATGGCACGCCGGCTGGTGCCGCAGCTGCGCCACCGTAACCTGGATGTGCTCGCCCTCCACTTCGGCGTGCCGAACCACGCTCGGCACCGTGCCGGTGGTGACGCGCTCGCTACCGCGCGTATCCTCATCCGTCTACTCGACGAGGCCAGGGGGCGCGGAATCGAGGATGTCGCTACCCTGACCTGGTACCTCAGGCGCCGACGGCAGCAAAAGCGCTTCGACCCCCGACAGTACTCGCTCGACCTCCCCGGCTACGAGAAACGGTCCAGGACCCCCAGATGATTCAACCCGCATGATCCAGGACGGACTGCCGCTCAGCCGGAGCACGACCGTCGGGTCGATGCGCATCCACGCGATCGAAGCGGGCGTCCTTCAGCTCGATGGCGGGGCGATGTTCGGCGTCGTGCCGAAGCCGCTCTGGGAGCGCCGCATTCCCGCGGACTCCCGCAACCGCATTCCGCTGGCCATGCGCTGCCTGCTCATCGAGGCGCCGAACGCGCTCGTGCTCGTCGACACGGGGCTCGGCAACAAGGAGAGCGAGAAGTTCCGCGACATCTACGGGGTGGGGAACCGTGGCAGTCCGACGCGCCTCGAGGACGGCCTCCGCAACGCCGGATTCCAGCCCTCCGACGTCGACATCGTGCTCAACACTCACCTGCATTTCGACCATGCGGGAGGGAACACGCACTTCGACGAGCGAGGTGAAACACGGCTGTCCTTTCCGCGGGCGCGCCACGTCGTGCAGGTGCGGGAGTTGGACTTCGCCCGCAGTCGCAATGAGCGCATTCGCGCGAGCTACCTCGCTCACAACTTCGAGCCCGTGGTCCAGGCGGGACTCTGGGATCTCGTGGATGGGCCGGCGCAGATCACGGAGGGCGTGAGGGTCCTCCCCACCCCCGGCCACATCCCCTTCCATCAGTCCGTGCTGATCCAGAGCGCGGGGGAGGTCGCGTGCTTCCTCGGCGACGTCTGTCCTACCAGCGCGCACCTCCCGCTCCCCTGGATCATGGGATACGACCTGGAGCCGCTCGTCACACTCGAGTCGAAACGGGCGCTCTGGAAGAGCGCGACGGAGGAGGACTGGCTCCTGGTGTTCGAGCACGATCCGCGCACGCCCTGGGGGAAGCTCGACCCGACCGCGGACGGCCCGGCTCTGCGCGCCGAGTAGGACTCCGGCCGGCGTGCCCTTTTGGATATCTTGAGCCGCCATGCGTGATCCCAAGACCACCGCCGTCATCCTCCGTGGTGGCGCACGCACGCCGATCGGCCGGTTTCTCGGCGGGCTCTCCACGCTTTCGGCACCGGAGCTCGGTGCGATCGCTCTGAGGGGCGCGGTGGGGCGCGCCGGCCTCGAGGTCGCCGATGTGGACGAGGTGATCATGGGCCACGTGGTCACGGCCGGGGCCGGGCAGGCCCCCGCGCGACAGGCGGCCATCCACGGCGGCCTCCCGGCCACCATCCCCTCGATGACCGTGAACAAGGTCTGCGGTTCCGGCCTGAAAGCGGTCATGCTCGCCGCACAGGCCATCCGCGCGGGTGATGCCCGCTTGGTCGTCGCGGGGGGCATGGAGTCGATGTCGAGCGTGCCCTACTACGTGAAGGGACTTCGCGAAGGCGTGAAGTTCGGCGACCAGACGGTGAAGGACGGTCTGATCCTGGACGGTCTATGGTGCTCGTTCGGCTCGTGCCACATGGGCGGGCACGCCGAGTACACGGCGGCCAAGGCGCGCATCTCGCGAGCGGACGCCGACGCATTCTCGCTACGCTCGCACCAGAGGGCAGTGGCGGCCGCGAAGGAGGGCCGGTTCCGAAACGAGATCGTGCCAGTCGAGGTGAAGTCACGCGCTGGCGTGAACGTCGTCGACGCCGACGAGAGCCCTCGCGGAGACACCTCCCTCGAAGCGCTCGGGCGACTGAAGCCCGCTTTCGTGCGCGACGCGCCGGCCGACCTTCGCGAGCACGTGGTGACCGCAGGGAACGCGCCGGGCCTGAACGACGGCGCAGCGGCGGTCGTGGTCGCTTCGCTCGAGTACGCGACGGCTCACGGTCTGGCGGTCGACGCAGTGATCTCGGCCTACGCGGTCGCGGCAACCGAGCCCAAGGACCTATTCTTTGCGCCGATCGGGGCCGTGCAGCGGCTCATGGCCAAGAATGGCACCACCATCTCGGATTACGGCCTGTTCGAGGTGAACGAAGCCTTCGCGGTCCAGGCGATTGCGGACATGCGCGGGCTGGGGATGGACGAGGAGAAGGTGAACGTGCATGGAGGAGCCGTCGCGCTCGGGCACCCGATCGGCGCGTCCGGCGCTCGCGTGCTCGTGACGCTTCTGAACGCGATGGAGCAGCGCGGGGTCGCCACCGGGCTGGCCACGCTCTGTCTCGGCGGTGGCAGTGCGGTGGCCCTGGCGGTCGAGAAGGCGTAGTCGGGCGTAGTCGATGGATTCCCCACCAGACGGAGAGGATCGATGAGCACGCTGGCACAGTCGGTACGGACGTGGGCGGGTCAGGACGTCGTCGTGGATCGGCGCGCGCGCCTTGGCATCGGCGTGATGGCGTTCGCGCTCGCCACGGTCTTCGGCGCCCAGATCGCGGTTCCCGTGCCGCTCACCCCGGTGCCGATCACGCTCCAGACCCTCTTCGTCATCCTGGCCGGAGTGGTGCTCGGCCCCCGAGCCGGCGCAGCGTCGATGGCACTGTACGTCGGGGCGGGAGCGCTGGGTGCGCCGGTCTTCTCGAACGGAGGGGCGGGCCTGCCCTGGTTGCTCGGTCCGACCGGCGGTTACCTGCTCGCCTATCCGGCATCGGCATTCGTGGCCGGGTGGGTCGCGGGGCGGCAGGGGTCGATGCTCCGCATCGGCGCCGGCCTGACGCTGGGCGTGCTCGTCCAGTACGCGGGCGGCCTGACCCAGCTCGCCGCGGTCACGGGCCAGCCGTTCGGCTCGATCCTCGCGATGGGTGCGATCCCCTTCCTGTTCGGTGACGCCGTGAAGATCGTCACCGCCGCGTGGCTGGCGCGCGGACTGCGCCGCACGAGTTTCGGATCCCTCTAGCCTAGCCGGACGCCGAACCCGCCTTCTCGTATGGAGCACGCGCCGGCCGCCGACTCCTTGCTCAGGATGCGCGACGGTCGGCTGCGACTCGGCTGGAGGCTGCTGTTCTTCTCGTTGCTCACCTTCACGGTGGGGGCGGCGGCGGCCCTGGTGCTTCCCCAAGGGCAGCTCGCGGGCTCGGCGGCTTTGCTCGTGGGGGCGGTCGTCGCC